>NZ_FMDK01000871.1 GCF_900091995.1 Streptomyces sp. MnatMP-M17 | reverse complement strand
CCAGCCGGTCCCCCTCGTACGGCTGGCCGCCGATGATCACACCGGCCGGAATCCCCGAGGTGAAGCCCACCGGAAACGCGACCTCCGGCAGCCCGAGGATGTCGAACGGCACGGGCCCGGTCTGGAGCAGCACATCGCAGCGGGCCATGACTCCGTCGAGCACCTCGCGCAGCAGATGGTTCTTGGCACGCTGCGCCGTGATCCACTCGTCGCCGGAGAGCATCAGTCCCTGGAGCCAGCTCAGCAGGGAGACACCGAACTTGGCCGGGTCCTCACGCAGCCAGTACCGGAACGGCTCGGTCCGCTCCGACAGCCGCGCGTCGTTGAACGTACCGGTCAGCAGCGACCAGTCGGCCGGATAGGCGATATCGACCAGCGTCACACCGGAGATCGAGTCCAGCTTGTCGAGGAACGCCCTGCGCACCTCGGTGGCGGAGTTGAGGAAGTCCGCGGGCACACCGATCTTGGTGGCCCGGCGCAGCTTCACCTTGCCACGGGAGACCACCGGAGTCGCGGCCCGTACGAGATCGGGGACGGCGGGCAGGCCGAGCGTGCGCGGATCGTGCGGATCGGGGCCCGCCATCACCGCGAGCATCAGCGCCGCGTCCATCGCGTCGCGCGCCAGCGGTCCCGGGTGGTCACGGGTGTACGAGAGCGGGATCACGCCATAGGCGGAGACCCGGCCCATGGTCGGCTTGAGCCCGGTGAGATTCTGCCGGTTGGAGGGCTGGACGATGGATCCGCCCGTCTGCGTGCCGATGGAGGACGAGGCCAGACGCCCGGCGACGGCGCAGGCGGGACCGGTGGAGGAGCCGCCGGGATCGGTGGCCGGGTTCTCCGGCGTCCAGGCGTTGACGGTGGTGACGGTCCCGTTCGGAGTGGTCGCGCGCGTGGTGGCGAGCGGGCCCATCTGTCCCTTGCCCAGCACGATGCCGCCCGCGGAGGTGAGCCGTGCGACCGCGGTGGCGTCGTAGTCGGGGACGAAGTCCTCGAAGATGAACGAGTTGCAGCGCGTCGGCACTCCGCGCGTGTAGTAGTTGTCCTTGACGCAGAGCGGAACTCCGCTCAGGACGCCGCCCTTTCCGCCGCTCCGGTCGGCCTTGCGCGCGGCGGCGAGCGCGCTCTCGCCGGTCACCTCGGCGTACGCCTGATAGGTGGAGTCATAGGTCGCGATACGGTCGAGATACGCCTCGACCAGCGTGGTGGACGTCAGCTTGCGGCGGCTCATCAGGACGGCGGCCTCGGCGAGCGTCGCCTCGGTGGGATCGCGGCGTGCCGCGTCGCGCACCTCGATGTCGGGAAGGTACGGCTTACGGCCGGACGAGCCCGCCGAGCCGGAGGACCCCGTGAAAGACGACGTGTGCGCGGCGGCCGGAGCCGCGAGGGCGGTCCCGCTGATGACGGCGCCCGTCACCGCGGCCGAACTGGCGATGAAGGCACGGCGGTTGACGGCGCGGCTCATCGTGCGTCCGCCTTTCCGGTCCAGGCCTCGGTGATCGAGGGATAGATCAGCGGCGGCGAGGCCTGCTGGGCATAGGCGGCGGCCGGCGTACCGGTGACCGGCGGCGCCCAGCCCGCGATGGCGACGGGCCCTCCGGTCACGAAGGAGCGCAGCGAGCGCAGGGCCTGGTCACGGGTGGGGACACCGGTCTCGGGGTCCGGCTGCGCGGGCAGCAGATCGAGGTCGACGCCGGCCAGGGCGAGTCTGGTGCGTATGTACGCGTCCAGCTGCTCCTGAGTGGGCGGCTGAGGCTGGCTCAAAAGAACCTCCGGGGATGTGCATGCCGTGCGGGGGGTGCGGGCGTGACTCCATCAGCCGTCGATGACTGCCCCATTGAGCACATGCTTCATGGGTGTTACATCGAACGCACCCCCCACAGCCGCCACACGGGCCACGACCTGGCACTACGCCTCTCGCCACACCTGGCACTACGTCACATTGAGCAGCTGCTCGACCGGATCGATCGCGAAGTAGACCAGGAACAGCGCCGCCGTTCCCCAGAGCAGCCAGTGCACCTCACGCGCCTTGCCCAGCACTGTCTTGATCAGGACGTACGCGAGGAAGCCGGCGCCGATTCCGTTGGTGATGGAGTACGTGAAGGGCATCACGGCGATCGTCAGGAAGGCCGGGATCGCGATCTCGTACTTCTCCCAGTCGATGTGCCGTACCTGCGTCATCAGCAGGAAGCCCACCACGACCAGCGCCGGGGCCGCAGCCTGCGCGGGCACCACCAGGGCGAGCGGCGCGAGGAAGAGGGAGAGCCCGAAGAGGGCGCCGGTGACGAGGGAGGCGAAGCCGGTACGGGCACCCTCGCCGACGCCCGCCGCCGACTCGATGTACGAGGTGTTGGAGGAGGCGGAGGCCGCGCCGCCCGCCACCGCCGCCGCGCCGTCGATCAGCAGGACGCGCCCGAGATGAGGCACCTTGCCGTTCTCGTCCAGGAGTCCGGCCTCGGAGGAGACACCGACGACCGTGCCCATGGTGTCGAAGAAGTCGCTGAGCAGCAGGGTGAAGACGAGCAGGACGAGCGTGATCACACCGATCTGCTCGAAGGCGCCGAAGAGGCTGAAGGAACCGACGAGCCCGAAGTCGGGTGCGGCGACGATGTCGTCGGGCACGGACGGCGCGGTCAGTCCCCAGGCGGTGGGCGCGATCTCGGCGATCTCGTTGATGACGACAGCCACGACGGTCGTCAGGACGATACCGATGAGGATCGCGCCCTTCACCTTCCGCGCCACCAGCGCGACGGTCAGCAGCACACCGAGGCAGAAGACCAGGACGGGCCAGCCGGAGAGCTGTCCCGAGGCGCCGAGCTGCACCGGTACGGAACCGGTCTCACCGGGGATACGGGTGACGAAGCCCGCGTCGATGAAGCCGATGAAGGCGATGAAGAGACCGATGCCGACGCTGATGGCCTGCTTGAGCGAGTGCGGGATGGCGTGCATGACCGCCTCGCGCAGCCCGGTCAGGACCAGTGCGCAGATCACCAGCCCTTCCAGGACGATCAGTCCCATCGCGTCGGGCCAGCTCATCAGCGGCGCGAGCTGGAAGGCGACGACGGCGTTGAGTCCGAGGCCGGCGGCGATGGCGAGCGGCAGATTGCCGCCGAGGCCCATGACCGCGGTCATCACGGCGGCCACCAGCGCGGTGGCGGTGACGAGTTGGGGCCCGGAGAGATGCGCGCCGAACTTGTCCTCGGCGCCGCCGAGGATGATCGGGTTGAGTACGAGGATGTAGGCCATCGTGAAGAAGGTGGCGAAGCCGCCGCGTACCTCGCGTCCATAGGTCGAACCGCGCTCGCTGATCTTGAAGTAGCGGTCCACGGCGTTGCGCTGCGGCCCGGCGGCGCTCTCCGGGGTCTCTGGGGACTGCGGGTTCCGGTCCACGGTCTGGCCTGACATGGGGCTCCTTTGCCGACGACGGTCGCGGGGGGGTAGAGGGATTGTCCTCCTGTCAGGGACAGTTCAGGTTTTCACCGTGTTAACGACCTTGCTCCGGCGCGGGTCTGAGGCCCTCCGTGCGCGGAAGTAGGGCGATTGCCCGATGCGCCCACCCCGTACTCAGCCGCCACTCTGACGCCCGTACTCGCGGTGGGTGAAGTAGCGGAAGGGACGAGGGAGCGGACATGGGTGTGGGCGTGGGAGACGTACTGCGGGACCGCGACGCCGGGCTGTATCTGTCCGGTGTGGTGGTGTCCGGTTTCGGTACGTCCGCGATGTGGCTGGTGGCGGGCATCTGGACCAAGTCGCTGACCGGCTCGGACAGTCTGGCCGCGCTCACCGTCTTCGCGATGTGGGCACCGACGCTGGTGGGACCGCTGCTCGGTACGGTCGCCGACCGGATGCGCCGCAGACCGCTGCTGATCGGCTGCAATCTCGCCATGGCGGTCCTGCTGCCGCTCCTGCTCGCAGTCGACTCGGCGGACCGTATCTGGCTGCTCTACTCCGTGCTGGTCGTATACGGAGCCGCCGGCGTCGTCCAGGACGCGGCGGAGACGGCGCTGGTCGCCACGGCCGTCGACAAGCGGCTGCTGAGCGACTTCAACGGGCTGCGGATGACGGCCAACGAGGGCATGAAGCTGCTCGCGCCGCTCGCGGGAGCCGGTCTCTACGCCCGCTTCGGCGGCGCTCCCGTCGCCTTGCTGGACGCGGTGACCTTCGCGCTGGCCGCCGGGTGCTTCGCGCTGATGCGCGTACGGGAGGAGCCGCCGGCCCCGCGGCGCGCGGAGGGGCGGCTGTCGGGCACCGCCGAGGGCTTCCGTCGGCTGCGCGCGACTCCCGCCGTCCGTCCGCTCGTGTTCGGCGCCGCGGTCACGATGCTGCTCGCCGGGATCAACGGCGCGGCGATCTACGCGGTCGTGGACCGGACCCTCGGCCACTCCCCCACGTACGCCGGAGTGCTGTACGCGGTGCAGGGCGCCGGCTCCGTGGCCATCGGTCTCCTGGCGGGACCGCTGATGCGCAGGCTGCCGGAGCGGGTGTTCGCGGCGGCGGGCGTGGCGCTGTTCGCCCTGTCGGTCGCGGCGCGGGCGCTGCCGTACGACGCGGTGGCGCTGGCGAGCGCGGCGGGTGTCGGGCTCGGGCTGCCGTGTGTGCTGATCGCCGCGCTGACGGCGGTGCAGCGAGAGATCCCCGATCGGGTGCTGGGCCGGACGGCGGCGAGCGCCAACACCCTGATCTACGTGCCTAACGCGGTGGCGCTGGCGCTCGGCGCGGGCCTGATCGCGTTCGTCGATCTCGCCGTCCTGCTGCCGGTGACCGGCGTGGCGGGCCTGCTCACCGCGCTCGCCCTGGCACGGAGCGGGCCCGCGCCACGACTGGCGCCTCCGGCGCGACCGGGCTCAGCCGAGCTGTGACAGTCCGGCCGCGACCGCCGTGAGATCCGCGTCGGAGGCCAGTCCCGCGTGGTAGAGCCGCAGTTCGGTCGCGCCCAGCTCCCTCGCCCGTACGGCGTCCTCGGCGAGCGTCGCCGGGCTGCCGCCCATCCCGCTGACGACATTGAAGTTGGCGGCAACCGCCGGGGGCACGGCGGACGCGGCGGACGCGGTGCGGTGCTCCGCGAACGGAGGCAGCACGCTCCCGGCCGCACCACCGGAGCAGGGCAGCACAACGCCGTCCGCGACACCGAGGATGTGCGCCGGCTCCACACCGGCATTGGCACCGGTGTGGTACGGCACCGGATCGGCGTGCAGCAGCACCTGGAACCCGGGCCGGGCCGCCGCCCGTACCGACGCGACCGCCGACTCCTGGACCGTACGGGCGATCCCGCCCCGCCAGTCGAGGGTGACGGCGGCGAGATCCGCGCCGAGCAGATTCTCGACACCGGACCAGCCGGCCTCGGCGGAGCCGCCGGCCCAGCCGGGCTCCAGCGCGCGCCGTACGGCGGAGGCCAGTTCGTCCGGATCCGCGCCGAGGCCCGCGTATCCGTCCCGGCAGACCGAGCAGAAGCAGAGCGACATCAGATACTGGGCCGCGTCGCCGAGGCCGACGCCCGCGATCTTGTCGTGGGCGTGCAGATGGGCGAGTCCGTACCAGCCGCAGGACTCCAGCTCGGTGCCGTGCGCGCCGGGCCGTACGGCGGCCTCCGCCGCCAGCTCGGCCAGATACGCGGCGACGGCGGGCCGTGCGATACAGGGCGCCCAGGGATAGCGGTCGCCGTAGGCGTTCACCACGGAGGTGGTGGGATGTTCGGCGCCGAGCCGGGAGCTGTGCGCGAGGATCACCCAGGTGTGGACATCGAGCCCGGCGTCCACGAGCGCCGCCGCTGCCTCGCCGTACGCGTCGCCGGGCGCCCAGTCGCCCGCCGGATACGGGCGCAGCTCATGGCCCGCCCAGCGCGCGGCGTCCGGCGGATAGAGGACGGCGGCGTGTTCGGCGGTGACGACACGGTGGCGCGGATGACGTGGGGTCAGGGCGCGGGTGGAGTGGTAGGCGGAGGCGAGAGTGACCTGCTGGACGCCGAGGTCCGCGATCCTGGCCGGCGCGTCCGGATCGCCCACCACGTCCCAGGGATAGAGAAAGACGGAGGTCCTCACCGGCCCGTCTCCGAGCCGTCCTCGGCGCCGTACGCCGGGCCGTCCACCGAGCCGTCCGCCGGGCCGTCCTCGGTGCCGTCGGGGAGCAGGGCCCTGCCGCGTTCGATCAGGACCGCGAGCGCCTTGAGATGGTCAGGAAGCGGCTCGCTCAGCGGCGG
>NZ_FMDK01000598.1 GCF_900091995.1 Streptomyces sp. MnatMP-M17 | reverse complement strand
CCGGCTCGTACGGACGTCTCCGTACGAGCCGGTCCCGGTCCCGGTCCGGGTTCCGGTCCCGGCGGTGCGCCCGGCTTCAGAGTCGTGTGCGGACGAGGCCGATGAGCTTGACCATGGTCGGGCGGTCGGATTCGTCCGTGACGCTTGTGACGACCTGGAGCGTGCAGGCACGGTCGCCCACGGCGAACTCGGCCATATTGCCGGAGCCGAAGCTGATTCCATCGGCGCCGGAAGCCGACTGGTCCGAGGCGGCCGTGCCCGGGGAGCCGATACTCAAGGTGACGGAGTGGTAGGTTTCGGCGTTCTCCCACAGACACACGCTCTCCCCCACGCCGGAATCGGGCCGGCCGCCGTCGTTCCGGCCGATGATCGGTGTGATCTCCGCGGGCTTGAGCAGTGTGCACGCGTCGACCTTCTTGGCCGGCGCGGCGGCATCGGGTTCTTTGGACGCCGAGGCACTGGAAGGGGAGCGGTCGTCGGGAGCCCGCGTATCCGTGGCCGTGTCCGAGCCGCAGGCAGCCAGTGCCGGCACCAGGACCAGCAGGCAGACCGCAGCCAGAGATGAACGCTTCATGGCCGTACGGTCGTCACGGGTACGAGTGGTTCTGCGGTTAGTCCTATACACGTAAGCCCCCCAAATCGTGGGCCCCGAAATCCGGGGACAACCTCAAGGACGGCCTCGCCCGAGGCGTGGGTTGCGGCAGCGCGTGCCAGTTACGTGCGGGAACTGTCACCGGACTGCCACCGCTCCCGGCGCGTCGGTGGAGCTCGGTGTCATGGGCTCCGAGGGCTCAGCTCCGGGGGCTCAGTCCCGCCACGGCCAGCCGGAACAGCCGGTCCGCCTCGGCGGCGGGATCGGGGAGGTGCTCCGTGGCCAGGGCGATGCCGGCGATCAGTGTCATCAGATCGGCGAAGGTGACGCTCGTCGCCACCGCGCCGTCCCGCGCAGCGCGGCGGAGCAGCGGGCCCGCCGACTCCTCCAGCAACGCCGAGCAGGAGTTCACCTGCTCCGAGCCGGGCCCGGCGCCCTCGGGAGCCAGCACGGGCGCCAGCCCTCGGGCGGAGGCGGAGTAGGCGACCACATCACTCAGCCATTCCAGCAGCGCGCTCCGACTGTCACCCTTGCTCGCCTTGCCTGCCTTGCCCGCCTTATCTGCGTTGGCCGTGTTATCCGGGTTATCTGGGTTATCCGCCAACTCGCGGGCGCGGAGGCACAGGGCCTCGATCCGCTTCCGGGAGACCGCCTCCAGCAGAGCGCGGCGAGTGGGGAAGTGCCGGCGCACGGTCGCCGAGCCGACTCCCGCGGTGCGGGCGATCTGTTCCAGGGACGCGTCGACGCCGTGCGCGGCGACCTCCTCCTCGGCCACGGCGAGGATGCGCGCGTAGTTGCGCCGGGCGTCAGCACGCTGCTGGGCGGGCATGGCGTCACCTCCGGATTCATCAAGTGGCGGCCATTAAGTGGCGGGCCCCGCCGTATTGTATCGTG
>NZ_FMDK01000843.1 GCF_900091995.1 Streptomyces sp. MnatMP-M17 | reverse complement strand
CGAGCGCGGCGGCGACGGCGGCGTCGACATCGGCCGCGCCCGCCAGCTCGTAGGTGTAGATCTCTTCGCCCGTCGCCGGGTTCACCACGGCATGCGTACGTCCCGACGTGCCGGGCCGCAGCCGCCCGCCGATGAACTGCGCACCGTCCGCGAAGCGGTCCCGCACCTGGAAGCGGTTGGTCATGACGCTCTCCATTGGCCCAGTTGTAGCTCCGGCTTCAATTGAGTGCCGATCCTGACAGAGCACATGCTCCTCAACAAGGGATTCCGTTGTTGCCTTTTGGTTACGCGACGGAATCGGTCGACCATGTGTCGCATCGGCATGCTCGGAGGCATACGGAGTGTCAGTGGTGGCTGCCAGACTCGCGTGCATGACGAATCACCGGGGGAGCGTGGTCCGTACGGCGGCCGGGCCGGCCGAGCGGACGGAGCGCGGCGAGACGATCAAATATCTGCACTTCTGGGGGCATACTCCACGGCGGGACGGCACGCTGGGCGCGAGCTGTCTCAGCCAGTGGTGGCCCTCGCCCTTCACGGTCGACGGCGTGGAGTACGCGACGGCCGAGCACTGGATGATGGGGGGCAAGGCCCGGCTCTTCGGGGACGAGGAGGCCGAGCGCGCGGCCGTCGGCGCGGCGAATCCGGCGCTGGCCAAGAAGGCGGGCCGACTGGTGCGCGATTTCGACCAGGCCGTCTGGGAGCGCGAGCGCTTCGGCATCGTGGTGGCCGGCAGCCTCCACAAGTTCGGGCAGGATGCCGGGCTGCGCGCGTTTCTGCTGGGCACGGGCGAGCGGATACTCGTGGAGGCCAGCCCGATGGACCGGATCTGGGGCATCGGACTGGCCTCGGACGATGAGCGCGCCCAGGATCCCGGGCGCTGGCGCGGGCTGAATCTGCTGGGCTTCGCGCTGATGGAGGCGCGCGAGCGGCTCCGGTCGGTATGAGCGACCCGGGCCGGACCCGGCCGTGATCAGCGGCCGGTGCCGACCACGAGCGAGGTGGCGAACGGGTCGGTGTTCGTGGTGTCGAGGTTCTCGTCGTTGACGATCGCCCAGATCAGGAAGCCGAGGAACGCGGCACTGATCAGCGCGCCGATCGAGCCGAGGATGATGCCCGCGAGCGCCATTCCGCCATTGGTCGCCTCGCCGCGCTGGGCCTTGCGGCGGCCGATGATCCCGAAAATCAGCGCGAGGACTCCGACGATGATCCCGACGCCCCAGAAGCAGAAGGTGACGACGGCGATGATGCCCAGCACCATCGACGTGATACCCATGCCGTTCGCCGGGCTCGGCTGCCAGCCGGCGTTGCCGTAGCCCGGGTATCCGGGGGCCGGATAGCCATAGCCCGGCGTGGCACCGTAAGGCGGCGCCGACTGCTGGGCGCCCGGCGTCGGCTGCGGCGGGACGCCCGGGTAGCCGTAAGGGCCCGGGGCCGGCT
>NZ_FMDK01000016.1 GCF_900091995.1 Streptomyces sp. MnatMP-M17 | reverse complement strand
TCGGGTCCACCATCCAGAAGGTGAGGCGGTGGCGGCCCGCTCTGGGGAGGGTGTGGCGGGTGGGCGTGCGGTTGATGTTGTCCGAGGTGTTGCGCGCCCACTGCGCGCTCATCGTTCCGTCGTCCGCGCCCGTCGCCGCGATGATGTCGACCACCTGTGGGACCTCGTCGTCGAAGGACACCGCGTACCGCAGACCCGCGGTCGGCAGCGCCGGGTTGCGGGGTGAGACGTACGCCCAGACCGTGACCGGCCCGGACGCCAGCAGGCTCAGTTCGTACTCCAGCCTGGGCGAGCCTCCACCGCGCCGTGGCGTCCGGCTCGCGGCGGTGACCGGGAAGGGTGTCATGCCCGCGCCCGTACGTCCGATGCCCTCGATGCGCTGCCAGCGGACACCGTCGGCGGCGACCGTGCGGGTGGCGTGCTCCGCGTCGATCGCGACATAACCGCCCGCCTCCACAAAGCCGTTGACGCCCGCGAGGCCGTCGAGGATCCGCCGGTGGTCGACCACCGCCGTGACCGGGACCGCCGTGCCCTCCGGCCCGTACACCACGATCTCCGCCTCCGTCCGGCCGCGCGGCGCCCGCGACCAGTCCACCCGCAGCGTCGCCCGTATCTGCTGACCGACCTGGCCCTGCGGGCGGTCGACGGTGATCCAGGGGACGGACGGCACGATGCGGTAGCCGAACGGGCTCAGGCCCCGGTTGAAGACCTCGATGTACTGGGCAGGGCAGGTCTGGTACGGGCTGAACTCGGGCAGCACCGCCCGGCTTCCCGCGCCCGGCCACCACTCCTCCGAGCCGTCCACCGCCACGCCCAGCCGCGCGCCTTCCGGCAGTTCGATACGCCGGACGGCAGGGAACAGTTCGTCTGGCAGGGCTACATTGTCCAGCTCGGGCTGCTGCCAGGGCGCGTTCGGACCGTACCGCTCGATGTCCCCGTACCCGATGTGCGGCTGGGTCTGGAAGCCCCGCCATTTGCCGCCCGCCACCCGGGAGTTGAAGCGCTCGGCCAGCGCGAAGTCCTCGGCGAGCCCGGCCTCGGCGGCGGTCGCGCGGTCGTTGGTGGCGGCGCGGCCCTGCCGGGCGTAGAGAAGGTTGGTGAACTCGGCTTCGCGCAGCGCGTAGAGATTGGCGGTGGCCTGGACCGCGTACCCGGCCAGTTCGTACCACGCGTCCTGGTCGGCCGCCGGCAGACGCCGGGCGATCCGGTCGGCGTCCTTGGCGAGTTGCCGCCACTCCTCGGTGACCCGCTCCAGCTCGCGGTGGGCGGTGAGCGAGAACGGCGTGGCCTGGTCGTCGTAGACCACCGCCGAGGAGTCGGTGGCCGGGTCCTTCGCCGGGTCCAGGGTGATCCTGCGGTTGAGCAGTTCGGGCTTGCGGCGCGACTGGAGCCGGCCGTACGCGGCCAGTAGGGAGGCGATCGCGGCGGCCTGCGTCTCACCGAAGTTCTGCCGGGCGTAGCGCCGTTCCCACTCGGGCAGGTCGGCGAGCGTCCAGCGGTCCGGGTTCCAGGCGTAGTCGAGGAAGAACTGGGTCGGCAGCTCGTTGCCCTTGAGATCACCCACATTGGTGACCCAGAGACGGTTGTTGCCGTACGCGACGGCCTGGTGGAGCTGGTCCCACATGTTCGGCAGGGAGGTCGTGTCGACCCACTTGTAGTTACGGCCGAGACCGACATAGTCGAAGTGGTAGTAGAGGCCGTAGCCGCCGCTGCGGGCGGGCTCGGCCGGGTCGGGATGCTTGCGGATATTGCCCCAGTTGTCGTCGGTGAGGACGACGGTGACATCGTCGGGCGCGCGCAGTCCGCGGTCCCAGTAGTGCTGGACCTCCTTGTAGAGAGTCCACACCTGCGGGACGGAGGCGAGGGCGGTACGGGAGGCTCCTGCCCTACGAGAGGACCCGGAGGCGGCCGAAGAGTCCACGCCACCCACGGTCGAGGCGGCCCGCTCCCCGGCCCGCTCCCCCAGGACCTCCGCCAGGATCTGCCGTTGCGCCGCGATGATCTCCCGCATCAGCTCGATGCCGTCGCCGTCCGGCAGGCTCGTATCGCCGTTGCCGCGCATGCCGAGCGTGACCACGCCCTCGAAGTCCTGCTCGGCCAGGCGCCGGATCCCCTCGGTCCAATAGGCCTTGATCGCCTCGGCGTTGCGCAGGAAGGACCACTCGCCGGTACCGCCGTACGGATCGTGCCCAGGAGTGACGATCGCGCCGTCGCTGTCGCGTACGGCCGGGACGGCATGGCGGTTCCACTCCTCGATGCCCCGCATCATCGGAGCCTCATGGGACGTGCCCATGACAATCCCATATTCCTTGGCGCGGGCGTGATTGAGCGGGTCGTCCTCGGCGAAGGCGCGTCCCCACACCGCAGGCCACAGATAGTTCGCCTTGAGGCGCAGCATGACCTCGAAGACCTTGGCGTAGAAGCCGGCGTTGAAACCGCCGGGGAAGCCCTCGGCCTTGCCGGGACCGAAGTAGGCCGGGGCCCAGGTGCCGAGCGCCGGGTTCTCGTCGTTGATGAAGATCCCGCGGTACTTCACGACGGGCGTGCCCTGCGTATGGCGGCCGGGCAGGACATAGAGGGCGTCGCGGTGGACCGGCCGTACGTCGTCCCACCAGTACCAGGGCGAGACACCGATCCCGAGGGACACGTCGTACACCCCGAAGATCGTGCCGCGCTGATCACTGCCGGCCACGACGAACGCGCGGTCCACTCCCGGCAGCGGGTGCTCGACCACGGTCTGGAGCGAGGCCTCCCAGGCACCCTCGATCCCGCTGACATCGAGCTTTCCGGCCGCGATCAGGCCGTCGACCAGCGGCGAGCGCCCGATCGTACCGACAAGGACGATCTCCCGGTGGCCCGCCGGGACACCACGCCCGCCGAGGTCGGGGCGCACACGGGTGACACGCTCGATGTCGTCCCGCAGATCGCCCACCGCCCGTACCACGCCGGGGTGGTCGTCGGCGCTGACCACGAGCGGCGCCGCGCGCCCGGACCGTACGAGCGGGAAGGCACCGGTCCTCGGCGTGAAGGAGATGTACGCACCCGGATCCGTGGGCCGTACACCTCCTCCCGGTACAGCCGCGGCGGCAGGGCCCGCCGTACCGGGACCGACCACCACCCCGGCGCCGATCCCGATCCCGGTACCGAGAACGGCTCTGCGGCTGGGCTCGCGCGGGCCGGCACTCCCCATGACACCCATGAATCTCCTCCAGTCGCCGACGCCGCTTGGTGACGTCTCCGCATACTGGTCTGCATACTGGATCGGAGAATTCCCCGAAACAATGGCCCTGCGCGCTCGAAATATTTTCGAACCAGCTCCGCGCCGCACTCCGGGCACGACAGCCGCCCGCCGGGCACGACAAAGGCCCCGCACCACCGTCCTCGCCGGACGGAATGCGGGGCCCTCGCGGACCAGGTCGGTGGACTACTTGTTGATCTTGGTGACCTGGCCGGCGCCGACGGTCCGGCCGCCCTCACGGATGGCGAACTTGAGGCCCTCCTCCATGGCGACGGGCTGGATCAGCTCGACCGTCATGACGGTGTTGTCGCCCGGCATGACCATCTCGGTGCCCTCGGGGAGGGTCACCACGCCGGTCACGTCCGTGGTACGGAAGTAGAACTGCGGGCGGTAGTTGTTGAAGAACGGGGTGTGACGGCCACCCTCGTCCTTCGACAGGATGTAGGCCTGGGCCTCGAAGCTGGTGTGCGGCGTGACCGAACCCGGCTTGATGATGACCTGGCCGCGCTCGACGTCCTCGCGCTTGATGCCACGGAGGAGCAGACCGACGTTCTCACCGGCCTGGCCCTCGTCGAGCAGCTTGCGGAACATCTCGATACCGGTGACCGTGGTGGTGGTCTTCTCGGTCTTGATGCCGACGATGTCGACGGTCTCGTTGACCTTGAGGACACCACGCTCGATACGGCCGGTGACGACGGTGCCACGACCGGTGATCGTGAAGACGTCCTCGATCGGCATCAGGAACGGCTTGTCGACGTCGCGCTCGGGCTGCGGGATCGCCTCGTCGACGGCGGCCATCAGGTCCAGGACCGTCTGGCCCCACTCCTTGTCGCCCTCGAGCGCCTTGAGCGCCGAGACCTTGACGACCGGCAGGTCGTCGCCCGGGAACTCGTACTCGGAGAGAAGCTCACGGACCTCGAGCTCGACGAGCTCCATGATCTCCTCGTCGTCCACCATGTCGGCCTTGTTCAGGGCGACAACGATGTACGGCACGCCGACCTGGCGGGCCAGGAGCACGTGCTCCTTGGTCTGCGGCATCGGGCCGTCGGTGGCGGCGACCACGAGGATGGCGCCGTCCATCTGCGCCGCACCCGTGATCATGTTCTTGATGTAGTCCGCGTGACCGGGGCAGTCGACGTGGGCGTAGTGACGCGACTCGGTCTGGTACTCGACATGCGCGATGGAGATGGTGATACCGCGCTGGCGCTCCTCAGGAGCCTTGTCGATCTGGTCGAAGGCCGAGGCCTCGTTCAGGTCCGGGTACGCGTCATGCAGCACCTTGGTAATGGCGGCCGTGAGGGTCGTCTTACCGTGGTCGATGTGACCGATGGTGCCGATGTTGACGTGCGGCTTAGTCCGCTCGAACTTCGCCTTCGCCACTGGGGTCCTCCTGTGGAGTGGTTCTGTACGCCTTACTCATCGGCGCCAGGTGATCTTTGCTGGGATGCCGGGGCCCGGGGCGCTCCCGCCGTGATCCGGCGGGAATGCCCCAGGGCTTCCGGTGACAAGCCTAAAGCGTGAGCTCGGGAGAGTTACTCGCCCTTGGCCTTCGCGATGATCTCCTCGGCGACGTTCCGCGGAACCTCGGCGTAGGAGTCGAACTGCATCGAGTAGCTTGCGCGACCCGAGGTCTTGCTTCGGAGGTCTCCGACATAGCCGAACATCTCCGAGAGCGGCACCAGGCCCTTGATGACCCGGGCGCCGGCCCGCTCCTCCATGGCCTGGATCTGGCCACGGCGGGAGTTGATGTCGCCGATGACATCGCCCATGTAGTCCTCGGGCGTGGTGACCTCGACGGCCATCATCGGCTCCAGGAGCACGGGGGACGCCTTGCGGGCACCCTCCTTGAACGCCTGCGAACCGGCGATCTTGAACGCCAGCTCGGAGGAGTCGACCTCGTGGTACGCACCGTCGAGCAGCGTGATACGTACGCCGGTCATCTCGTAACCGGCCAGGATGCCGAACTGCATGGCTTCCTGAGCACCCGCGTCGACCGAAGGGATGTACTCCTTCGGGATACGGCCACCGGTGACCTTGTTCACGAACTCGTACGAGGCGTCGCCGCCCTCGATCGGCTCGATCGAGATCTGCACCTTGGCGAACTGGCCGGTGCCACCGGTCTGCTTCTTGTGGGTGTAGTCCACCCGCTCGACGGCCTTGCGGATCGTCTCACGGTAAGCGACCTGCGGCTTACCGACGTTCGCCTCGACGCGGAACTCGCGCTTCATACGGTCGACGAGGACCTCAAGGTGAAGCTCGCCCATACCGCCGATGACGGTCTGGCCGGTCTCCTCGTTGGTGTGCACCTGGAAGGAGGGGTCCTCCTCCGCGAGCCGCTGGATGGCGACACCCAGCTTCTCCTGGTCACCCTTGGACTTGGGCTCGATCGCGACCTCGATGACCGGCGCCGGGAAGTCCATGGACTCCAGGATCACCGGGTTCTTCTCGTCGCACAGCGTCTCACCGGTGGTGGTCTGCTTCAGACCCATCACGGCGACGATGTCGCCGGCGCCCACCGCCTCGATCTCCTCACGCTTGTTCGCGTGCATACGGTAGATCTTGCCGATGCGCTCCTTGCGGCCCTTCACGGAGTTCAGCACGGCGGTGCCGGACTCCAGACGGCCGGAGTACACCCGGACGAAGGTGAGCTTGCCGAGGTGCGGGTCGCTCATGATCTTGAACGCCAGGGCCGACAGCGGCTCGTCGTCCGAAGGCCTGCGCTTGACGACCAGCTCGGCGTCCTTGATGTCATGGCCCTCGATGGCCTCGACGTCCAGAGGCGACGGCAGGTAGCGCACGACCGCGTCGAGCAGGGGCTGAACGCCCTTGTTCTTGAACGCGGTTCCGCAGAACACCGGAGTGACGGTGGTGTCGTTCGACTTGCCCGACGCGATCGTGATGCGGCGGATGGCGGCGTAGAGCTGCTCCACGGTGGGCTCGACGCCCTCCAGGTACAGCTCCATCAGCTCGTCGTCGTTCTCGGAGACGACCTCGAGCAGCTTGCCGCGCCACTCCTCGGCCGCCTCGGTGTGCGTGGCCGGGATGTCGACGACGTCGTACATCTCGCCCTTGGCGGCCTCGGCGGACCAGACGAGGGCCTTCATCGTCACGAGGTCGACGACGCCCTTGAAGTCCATCTCGGCACCGATCGGAAGCTGCATGACGATCGGGGTCGCGCCGAGGCGGTCCGAGATCATGTCGACGCAGCGGTGGAACTCCGCGCCGGTCCGGTCGAGCTTGTTGACGAAGCAGATACGGGGCACGCCGTAACGGTCGGCCTGACGCCACACCGTCTCGGACTGCGGCTCCACACCCGCGACACCGTCGAACACGGTGACGGCACCGTCGAGGACGCGGAGCGAACGCTCCACCTCGACCGTGAAGTCCACGTGGCCCGGGGTGTCAATGATGTTGATGGTGTGGTCGACGTCCTCGAGCGGCCAGTGACAGGTGGTCGCGGCGGACGTGATCGTGATGCCGCGCTCCTGCTCCTGCTCCATCCAGTCCATCGTGGCAGCGCCGTCGTGGACCTCACCGATCTTGTAGCTCACACCGGTGTAGAACAGGATGCGCTCGGTGGTCGTCGTCTTGCCCGCGTCGATGTGGGCCATGATCCCGATATTGCGGACCTTGGCCAGGTCAAGCGAAGTGGTGGCCATGAGGCTCAATCTTCTCTCGGTCTCGATGGGGGTAGCGACTACCAGCGGTAGTGCGCGAAGGCCTTGTTGGACTCGGCCATCTTGTGCGTGTCCTCACGCTTCTTGACCGAGGCGCCGAGACCGTTGGAGGCGTCGAGCAGCTCGTTCATGAGGCGTTCGGTCATGGTCTTCTCGCGACGGGCGCGGGAGTAACCCACGACCCAGCGGAGTGCGAGGGTGGCGGCGCGACCGGGCTTGACCTCGATCGGCACCTGGTAGGTGGCACCACCGACACGGCGGGACTTGACCTCAAGCGTGGGCTTGACGTTCTCAAGCGCGCGCTTCAGCGTGATGACCGGGTCGTTCCCGGTCTTCTCGCGGAGACCTTCCATGGCGCCGTACACGATCCGCTCGGCGGTGGAACGCTTGCCGTTGAGCAGGATCTTGTTGATCAGCGAGGTGACAAGAGGAGAACCGTAGACCGGGTCGATGATGACCGGGCGCTTCGGGGCAGGGCCCTTACGAGGCATTCTTACTTCTCCTTCTTGGCGCCGTAGCGGCTGCGGGCCTGCTTGCGGTTCTTGACACCCTGGGTGTCGAGGGAGCCGCGGATGATCTTGTAACGAACACCAGGCAGGTCCTTCACACGGCCACCTCGCACGAGCACGATGGAGTGCTCCTGGAGGTTGTGTCCCTCACCCGGAATGTAGGCCGTGACCTCGATGCCGGAGGTCAGACGCACACGCGCGACCTTCCGGAGGGCCGAGTTCGGCTTCTTCGGGGTGGTCGTGAACACACGCGTGCAGACGCCGCGGCGCTGCGGGGAACCCTCGAGCGCGGGCGTCTTGTTCTTCTCGACCTTGTCCTGCCGGCCCTTCCGGACCAGCTGCTGGATCGTAGGCACTACTTCTCCGGTTTCTGTGTGCCGTTAGTACAACTAACCTGGAACGACTCCGACCCACGCGGTCGGGTGTGTCGAATGCTGCATGACCCCGCCGTAGGCGAAGAAGGCGCAGATTACGGTGGCCGATACTCGAACTCGCCATGCGGCTGAAGACACGCACAGGAGCCCAGGCACACCCCAGGCACAAGGTCTGAGCGTACCTACCTCATCGACTCCGGTCAAAACAAATGCCCTGGGCCGGACACGCCGTACGGCAGAGGGAAAGGCGCCACGCCGGGATTCCCGCTTTCCCAGGGTAAACCGGCCGTTCTTCCTGCATGTACCCGTCACCTTCAGTAGCTTGTCCTGTTCATCAGGACGATCGGGGGAGCCCATGTCTGTATCGGAATTACCGGGTGACGCGGGGCTGGACGACCGCGTTCCGTTTCTGGCCCGGCTGGAGCGTGAGGACCGGGCGGCGCTGCTGGCACTGGGCCGCGTCCTCCGCTTCGTCCCCCGTACGCCTCTTATCCACCAGCACGAACCGTCCACCCATGTACTGCTGATCCTGCACGGCTGGACGAAGGTGACGGCATCGGCCGCCAACGGGTACGAGGCACTGCTCGCCCTGCGCGGCCCCGGCGACATCGTCGGCGAGTCCGCGGCGCTCACCGGCCGGGTACGGGCGGCCACCGTGACCGCGCTGGAACCGGTGGAGGCGGTCGCCGTCGAACACGACCGGTTCCGGGAATACCTCGCCCGTTCACCGCAGGTTTCGCTGAAATTACTCGGACTCACCGCCGACCGCACCAGGGCGGCGGACCGGCGGCGGCTGGAATTCGGCTCGATGAGCGTACGGGAGCGCTTCGCCGTACTGCTGCTCGATCTGGCGCGCACGCACGGGCGGCGCACGGAGGAGGGCATCGAACTCTCCGTACCGCTCAGCAAACAGGAACTGGCCGGGTCGGTCGGCGCCTCGCGCGAGATGGTGCAGCGGCTGCTCAAGGACTTACGGGACCGGCAGGCGGTCGTCACGGGCCGGCGGACGATGCTGATCCTGCGGCCGGAGGTGCTCCGGCAGATCGCGCGCTCGGGACCGGGCGCGCCGTAGCCGTCCACGCCGTTTACTCGGCTTGCTCCACCTGCTTACTCGACTTGCTTCACCCACGGTCACTCTGTGCGAGCACAGACATCGCGCGGGTGACTCTGTGCACATGGTCACACTTCCAGTGCGTCATCCGCCCTCACCACAGGGAGCGCTCCGGCACCACGCTGCTGCATCACGGCATCCCACCGAGAGGCGCAGCATGACCGACCCTGTGAGCCGCACGATTCTGCTGCTCGACATCGAGAAGTACAGCGACCGCGACGATGTGGAGCAGACCTATCTGCGCCGCATGCTCTACGACATCGCGGACCGCGCCCTGGAGACGGCCGGTATCGACGAGCCGCAGCGGCGGCGTGCGGACCGCGGCGACGCCGTGATGGAACTGATCGACGCGAACGCCTCGGTCGCCAGGCTGCTCCGGGCCCTGCTGACCGAGGTGCCCGCACAGTTGAGGGCGACCAACAGGATGGCGTCCAGCTCCGCCCAGATCCGGCTGCGGGCAGTCCTCGCGACCGGCTATGTGGCGATCGACGGGCACGGCGGATGGGTCGGCTCCGACCTCAACCACGCGTGCCGGCTGCTCGACGCCGAACTGCTGCGGGAGGCGCTGCGCGAGCGGTCCGACGACTTCGTCCTCTGTGTCTCCGAGCCGGTGCACGCCGGGATCGTGCGCCATGAGTACGCCGGTATTCCGGCGAGCGACTTCCATCCCGTCACGGTCGGCAGCAAGAACGGGCCGCTGCCGGCCTGGCTGCATGGTCCGGTGCCGAAGGGGGCGGCCACCGGGTCGGGGACCGGCGGCCACGGGATGGGAGGGGGGAGACCGGCGCCGGGCGGTACAGGGGGCCGCCAGGCGCCGGCTTCCACCGAGGGCACTGGAAACACCGACGGTACGGCGACCACCGCTCCACGCGCGGTCGCGCCGCCCGTAAGCCCCGCGCCCGTAAGCCCTGCGCCCGGCCCTCAGTTCTCCGGCGGTTCGCAGTCCTTCGGCGGCAGTCTGGTCATGGGCGACCAGACCGGTGTCTCGGGAGGCTGGGTCGGCGGCGATGTCGTCATGGGCGGAGGCACGGGCCCGAGTACGGACACAGGCTCCGGCACCGGCACCGGCTCCGGCACATCCGCCGAGCGAGGTGAGCGGTCATGATCCCGCAGGCCCCGCCCGCC
>NZ_FMDK01000291.1 GCF_900091995.1 Streptomyces sp. MnatMP-M17 | reverse complement strand
AGGGGCCCTACCTCGCCTCCGCCGTCTACGGCTTCTTCGCCAATGGCGGCGGCATCTGCTACGTCATCCGCATCGGCGGCGGTACGGGTGAAAGTGACGATGATAAATCCGAGGCCGGGACAGCCAGGGAGCTGCCAGCCGGTACGGACGGTACGGAGGCCCAGCTCGGGCCGTACACCGTACGGACGCTGCCCGGTGTGACCGGCGAGATCACCGTCTCGGTGGCCGATCCCGAGGGCGAGGACCCACCACAGGATGTGTTCACCCTGGTGGTGGCCCGCGACGGCAAGGTCGTGGAAACCTATCCCGCGGTCTCGTCCAAGCGCAGCAAGGACAATGTCGCCTCGCAGGTGAGGGCGCGGTCGCAGCTGATCGAGATCCGCGAGCCGGGACGCGGCCCGGCGCCCACCAGACCCGAGGCCCAGACCGTGACGCTCCGGCCCGCGGGCGACGCCGACGGCGCATCCGGTCCGCTTTCCGCGGAGGAGTACGTCGGCGATCCCGACCGACGCACGGGTCTGGGCGCGCTGGAGGCGATCGACGAGGTCACCATGGTCGCCGTACCGGATCTGATGAGCGCCTACGAACGCGGCGATCTGGACCTGGAGTCCGTGGTCTCGGTGCAGCGGAGCCTGATCGACCACTGTGCGCTGATGGGCGACCGGATCGCGATCCTCGATCCGCCGCCCGGTCTCAGCCCTCGGCAGATCAAGGACTGGCGGATGGAGACGACCGGCTTCGACTCGAAGTTCGCAACGCTCTACTACCCATGGATCAAGGTCTTCGACCCGGCGGCGGGCCGTAACGCCTTTGTGCCGCCGAGCGGTCATATCGCCGGAGTATGGGCCCGTAACGATGCCTCACGCGGAGTCCACAAGGCCCCGGCGAACGAAGTCATACGAGGAGCTGTCTCTCTCCAGACCCAACTGACCAAGAACGAGCACGATCTGCTCAATCCGATCGGCCTCAACTGCATCCGCGCCTTTCCCGGGCGCGGTATCCGCGTCTGGGGCGCGCGCACCCTGGCCGCGGATCCCGCCTGGCGCTATCTCAACGTACGACGGCTCTTCAACTATTTGGAGGAATCGATCCTGGCGGGCACCCAATGGGTCGTGTTCGAGCCGAACGACGACGCGCTGTGGGCCCGTATCCGGCGTACGGTCTCGGCGTTCCTGGTCAACGAGTGGCGCAGAGGCGCGCTGTTCGGGCTGACGCCGGAAGAGGCGTTCTACGTCAAGTGCGACCGCGAGACGAACCCGCCCGAGAGCATCGACGCCGGACAGGTCATCTGCGAGATCGGAGTGGCGCCGGTGAAACCGGCCGAGTTCGTGGTCTTCCGGCTCTCCCAACTGACCGGCGGAACTGGCGCGGTCGATGAGTGAGACGGCTGAGATCAGCAGTAGCGACAGCGAGTGCTTAGGAGGCTGGTAGTGCCACTTCCCGATCTCGACAGTTCCGTCGGACACTCCTTCGGTCTGGAATTCGACAGCGTCCTCATCAAGCAGATCACCGAGGTGAGCGGTCTGAAGATGGAACAGGACGTCATCGAGCTGAAGCAGAACACCGCCGACGGTAAGTACGCCATCAAGAAGCTGCCGGGCCGTCCCAAGGCGGGCGAGGTCACGGTCAGCCGCGGACTGACCGAGGACAACAGTTTCGAACAGTGGATCAAGGACTCCCGGTTCGGCCGGATGACGGACGCCCGGCGCAACGGCGCGATCATCGTCTACGACTACGAGGGCATCGCGATCAAGCGCTACAAGCTGATCAACGCCTGGCCCAAGTCCCTGGAGATCGGCACGCTGAAGGCGGGCGACACCTCCGTTCTCACGGAGAAGCTGGCCATCACCTACGAAAGCATGGAAGTCGACTGATGCGGCGCGTACTGTCTCCCGCCGTACGACCGGACGACGGCACCGCGCCGGACAGGTCGGGCGGTGACGGGCGGGAGCACCGGAACGGCCACGGGTCTCGTGCCGCCCACGAGGCTCGCGAGACTCTGCGTACCGAGTTCCCGTTCGAACTGCCGCGAGGCTACGTGGACGAGTCCGGCACCGTGCATCGCTCGGGCGTGATGCGACTGGCCACCGCCCGCGACGAGTTGATTCCGCTCAGGGACGACCGGGTACGGGAGAACGCCGCGTATCTGTCGGTCGTCCTGATCGCCCGCGTGGTCAGCAGGATCGGCACCGTCGAGGACATCCATCCGGGCGTCATCGAGGACCTGTTCGCCTCCGATCTCGCCTTTCTCCAGGACTTCTACCGCCGGATCAACGCCGAGGGACACACCCGGGCCGCCGTCACCTGCCCGTCCTGCCAGGAGAGCTTCGCCGTGGATCTCGCCGGAGGTGGTCGCCCGGGGGAATCGTGACGTACGCGGCCGACCTGCTCTACGAGGAGGTCGCGTACCTCGCCTACCACTTCCACTGGCCACTCGACCAGTTGCTCGATCTGGAGCACGCCGAGCGGCTGAGGTACGTCGCACAGATCGCCCGGCTCACCGGGCAGTAGGGCAGAGCAGGGCGAGAGGCGAGAGGGGGGACACAGGATCATGGGATTGCTTTCCTGGCTGCGCGGTGACCGGGCCGAGGTATCGGACGCGGTGGACGCTACGGACGCGATGCCCGCTACAGAGACGACGGACACGGTGGACGCGGCGGACGCCACCGGCGCGGCGCGCATCGCGTCTCCGCCCGGACGCGCGGTGGCCGGCTGGCGCGAACTCCCTCCGGTTCAGCGCACGGTGACCACTCCCGGCCTGGTGACGGACCCGGACGGCTTCCGCGGCTCACTCGGCAGTTGGCAGGACGCCACACTCACCACTCCTCTCGGGCATCTGGTCAGCCCGCAGGCGCCCTCCGGGCTGATGCACGGACTTGTCGCGTCCCGCGGTCCCACGACAGTGAGCCGCTGGGCCGAGGACGGTGTCGTCGCCTCCTGGCCCACGGCGCCCACACCCGCAGGACGAATGCCGGGGCAGGCGCAAGCGCGTGTGCAGGCGCGGATACAGCCCACAGCCATGCCGGTGCAACGGAGCGAGGCGGCCGGTTCGCTGGTCTCGGCCGGGACATCGCCCGCCGAACTGCCCGTACGCCAACTGATCGGTGAACGCCCGGTCGAACCCTCGCTGCCCTCAGCGTCCCAGCCTGAACTTCCCGCGGCAGCCTCAGCGCCCGCCTCGTCCGGATCCGCTGCCCCGCCCGTACGGGACAGCTCCCGTATGCCGGGCCTCGGCGCACCGCTGGCCGGGCTGCCGCCCACCGCACAGCGGCAGATCGCCGCACGTGTTCCTGGGCCGACCACCGACTCGACCGAACCGCCGGACCCAACCGGTGCCAACTTCCCACCGGACGCGGGGACTTCGGCAAGGCCACTGCTCGGCGACGCTCCGTCCCTCGTACAACGGCACATGGAACAACACGCACCACACCACCCCCAACAGCACGCCCAAGACCACCCGACGGTCCCGCCCTCACCCGGCCGAAGCCCCACCCTCACGCCCCTACGGATCCAACGTCTCCACGGTCCCGGCACGCTCCCCCGCCCCACCACCGAACCAGCGTCCGGGCCGGTGGCGCCGCTCGTCGCGCAACGGGCGATGCCCCTCTTCGCCACCGGCCCGGACGCGCCCACGGCCTCCCCCATGGCCTCGGTCTCCGGACATACGGAACCAGAACCGCCCGTCGTACCGGTCCGCTGGTCCGCTCCACACCCGGAGACGGCGGTCCAGCGCTCGTCCGACACGGGCGACCGAGCCGCCCGTACGGTGATGGCGCCGCCACCCGCACAACTTCTGCCCGCACAGGCCTCACCCGCACAACTCCCGCCCGCAGTACAGCGACAGTGGCAACGGCAGCCACAGCAGCAGCCACAGCCACGGACCTTCGGAGGCCCTCCGTCACCCCGGTCGGTCTCCGGAGCTCTCTCCACCTCCGGCTTCCGCGACGCCGGTTCCGTCGCCGTCGCCGCAGGAGTGGCCCAGCGGATGGCCGACGGCAGTGTGGTCTTCGGTATCCCGGCCGCCCAGGCAACCGGAGCGGCCCAAGCAGCCCGAACCGTCCAGCGCCAGGCCATGAGCAACGAGACGCCACCCCCACTCCCCGTCCCGGATCTCGTTCCGGACTCCTCACCGGAACCGACGCCCGAACCCGCGCCCGAACCCGAGACCGCGCCCGCTCCCGAGCAATCCGAGGAATCCGCCGCCGACGCCGCCGATCCCGCTTCCGCCTTCCCTGACGCGGCCACCGCCGCGTCAGGCCCGTCCGCTCAGGCCCCGCCCGTCACCGATGAGCTCGTACGAGCCCTGTACGCGCCTCTCAGCCGACTGCTCAAGGCCGATCTGCGGCTGGAACGCGAACGCGCCGGATTCCTGATCAACACCAGGCACTGAACCGACACCAGGCACTGAGAGGTCCGCCAAGTGACATCGCCCGTGACATCACCCATGACACCGGCCGACAACAACGACCCGGCCGTCAGCGTCTGTTTCGTCGTCACGATCGACGACATCGAACTCGGCTCGTTCAACACCTGTGACGGTCTCGGCTGCGAAGTGGTGCTCGAAGCGCGCGAAGAGGGCGGCAACAACGGCCATGTCTGGCAGCTCCCGACCCGTCTCAAGTACTCCAATGTGAAGCTCTCCCGGCCGCTGACGCGCGAGACCGAGAAGGTCGCCAAGTGGTTCGCGAGCATGACCACCGGTTTCAGCCGTAAGACCGCGCATATCGAGGCTCGTACGGGCGACGGCCGCAAGGTCGCGCAGTGGGGCCTGCTGGAGGTGGTACCGGTGCGCTGGACCGGTCCGTCGTTCACTCCCGAGTCGCCCAAGGTGGCCATCGAGACGATCGAGATCGCTCACCACGGCTATGTGATGGAGGGCTGAACGCGGTGAGCGGGCCCATCGCGTTCAGTGCCGCGAGCACCTCAGGTACGTCGTCCTCCGCCGGTACGTCGTCCTCCGCCCGTGCGCCGGGCTCGGCCCGGCCCAAGCTGGAGCACGCCTATCTGGAACTGCGTACTCCACCGGTCGGCGGCGGTCTCATCCCAGGCGGGCCCTGCGGCCGTATCGACTTCCAGTTCAATCCGAAGGAACTGAGTCTGACCAAGGCGGCGGCCTGGAAACGCACGCCCGCCAAGGGCGCGAAGAGTTCCGGGCCGCCGGAGTACCAGGGCCCGCAGCCCAGCAAGCTCACGGTGGAGATGTTCTTCGACGCGAGCGACACCCAGGACAGCAGTGTCGTGACCTCGGTCGAGAAGCTCTTCGCCTGCTGTGTGCCGACCAGCGAGACCCGGCAGCAGCAGCGGTCCTCGCCGCCCTGGGTGGTCTTCCACTGGGGCGGGCTCACCGGTTTTCCCGGCTATGTCAGCCAAGTGCAGGCGAAATACACCCTGTTCACCACCTCCGGTGTGCCGATCCGGGCGCTGTGCCAGGTGACGATGGAGGAAATCAGCGGTGAGACACCCGGTCAGAACCCGACCTCGGGAGCGCTGGCGGCACGGCGCGTGCACCGCGTGGGCGCCGGCGACTCGCTCCCGGGACTCGCCCATCGCGAGTACGGGGATCCGGCCGCCTGGCGGGTCATCGCGGAGGCGAACGGGATCGACGATCCGATGCGGCTGACCAACGGGCAGGAGCTGCTGCTGCCCGCTCTGGACGAGCTGGGACGGCTCCAGGACCGCGATTCCGGACGCGAACGGCAGACGTGAGCCGAGGTAGCCCGCGCAGTAAACCGAGGTAGCCGAATCAGGCCAGGACAAGAGGTGGTGAGGGCGGATGGCCCAGCAGAGCGTCGCCAAGACGCTGGTGGTCGAGTTCGGGGGCAGTCCGCTGCCGCCCGCGCTCGCCGGCACCCTTGTCGAAGGATATGTGGACGACAGCCGTACGCTGCCGGATCTCTTCGTCCTGCGCTTCCGCGATCCCGGCCGGACGCTGCTGGAACAGACCGGGCTCAAGATCGGCGGCGAGGTCCGGCTGCTGGCCCACGCAGGCGGCGGCCCGTCCGCCGTCCCGCTGCTGACGGGCGTGGTGACCGCGCTGGAGCTGGAGATAGACGACACCGGCACCTTCACGGTGGTGCGCGGTCTTGACGAGTCGCACCGGCTGTTCCGTGGCCGCCGTGTCGCCGGGTATCAGAACATGACGCTCGCCGACATCTGCGCGCAGGTGGCGCAGCGGGCAGGGCTGCGCCCTGGAACGGTGGATGTGGCGGGCCCCGTACTCGAACATGTCGCCCAGCCCAATATCAGCGACTGGGAGTTCATCCGAGGGCTGGCCGAGGAGGCGGGCGCGCAGGCCTACGTCCTGGACGGCAGGCTGCACATCACCAGGCCCGCCGAGGCGAGCGGCGCGCCCGACGGTTCCGCGCGCGCCGAGCAGAATCCGCTGGTCCTGGAGATGGGCAGCAATCTGATCCGCTGCCGGGCCGGCGTGTCGTCGGCCGAGCAGGTCTCCGAGGTGGAGGTACGCGGCTGGGACATGGCCGCCAAGCAGCCGCTGGTGGGCCGGGCACCGGCGGGCAGGACGTCGACGCTCGACCTGGGCGTGACGGCGGCCGAGGTGTCCGCGCCCTTCGGCGAGGCGAGCTTTGTCGTCACGGACACGTCGTACGGGACACAGGCGCAGGTGAACCAGGCGGCGAAGGCGCTGGCGGAGCGGATCGCGGGATCCTTCGCCGAGCTGGAGGCGGTGATCCGGGGCAATCCCGAGGTACGGGCGGGCAGCGCGGTGGCGCTCAACGCCGTGGGAGCGCCCTTCGAGGGCCGTTATACGGTCACGTCCTCGCGGCATGTCTTCGACGCCGTACGCGGTTACGAGACCTGGATCACCGTCTCGGGACAGCAGGAGCGTTCCCTCTTCGGTCTGACGGGCGGCGGCGCGGGCTCGGCGGGCGGCGGTGGTGGCCCGGCGGCGGGCGGACGGTACGCGGGCCTGGTCAACGGAACGGTGACGGACACCCAGGATCCGGAGGGACTCGGGCGGGTGAAGGTCCGGTTCCCCTGGCTGTCGGACGAGTACGCGAGCGACTGGGCACGTACGGCGCAGTCGGGCGGTACGAGCGGTGGCGAGGCGTTCATTCCCGAGGTCGGCGACGAGGTGCTGGCCGGTTTCGAGCAGGGACATCTCGACCGGCCGTATGTGCTGGCAGGTCTCTACAACGGCCAGGACAGACCGGCCCAGGGCGGCGGCGCAGGTGGCGCGACCGGCTCAGGCGGTCCAGCCGACCCCAGCACAACAGGCGGCCCAAGCGGCACAAGCAGCACAGGCGGAGGCGCCGAGCTCGTCGATCCGACGACCGGTGCCGTCAACCGCCGTGCCTTCGCCTCCAAGAGCGGCAATCAACTGGAGCTGCTGGACGCGGCGAACGGCCCGCAGGGCGTACGACTCCTCACGGGCGACGGCAAGTTGAAGATCGACCTGGACCGCCGTGGCACCACCATCGTCGTCAACAGCGACGGCAGCGTGGAGATCGAGGCCCGGCAGCAGGTGTCGATCAAGGCCGGCAGCGGAGTGGCCATGGACGCGGGACAGGGCGTACTCGAACTCAGCGGCGACTCGGTGAAACTGACGGCCCGTACGGGAGTCCAGGTGGACGGCGGGACGGGCCGGCTCCGGCTGGCGACCGGTGGCGCGCTCGATGTCCAGGGCAGCCAGGTCGCGGTCAACGGCACCTCACGCACGGAGATCAAGGGCGGCAGCACCTGCTCCATCAGCGCACCACTCGTCAAGATCAACTGAAGCGGGACACGTAGGACACCTGGGACACGTAGGGCACGCACCGCACGTAGGACACACGAGAGGAGCACCCGGACATGTCGGCAGCCGCACGCGTCGGCGATCCCACAGGCCACCCGGGCACGGTCGGCCCACCGGGAGTGCCGTCGGTGCTGATCGGCGGCAGACCCGCCGCCACGGTCGGCACGCCGCACCAGTGCTCCGTACCGCCACCGGCCGTCCATCCGCCGTCCGCGATCGCCGGACCGGGCAGTTCGACCGTACTGATCGGCGGCAGCCCGGCCGCCCGCGTCGGCGACCGCGCCGCCTGCGGCTCACCCGTGGTGTCCGGCTGTCCCAGCGTCGACATAGGAGGCTGACCGCCGCCGTGGGAGAGCAGTTCATCGGCGCAGGCTGGGCCTTCCCGCCCCGTACGGACGCCACCGGCAGCATCGCCCTGGTGGGCGGCGAGCGCGCGCTGGAGGAGTCGATCCGGCTGATCCTGGCGACCTCGCCCGGCGAGCGGCCGATGCGTCCCGAGTTCGGCTGCGCCGTCAACGACTATGTCTTCGCACCGGCGGACGCGGGTACGGCCGGCCAGCTCGCCTACGAGGTACGGCTCGCGCTGGAGCGGTGGGAGCCCCGTATCGAGGTGGCCGAGGTGACCGTCCGGTTCGACGAGGCGGACAAGGGCGTGCTGTACATCGACATCGGATACACGGTGCGCGGCTCCAACGACCCCCGGAATCTGGTGTTCCCGTTCTATGTGATCCCGCAGCACGAGGAGGACGGACCGTGACGCTGCCCAGCCCCGATCTGGACGACCGTCGCTTCCAGAGCCTGGTGGACGAGGCCAAGCGCCTGGTGCAGCAGCGCTGTCCGGAGTGGACGGACCACAATGTCTCCGACCCGGGCGTGACTCTGATCGAGGCCTTCGCCACCATGGTCGACCAGCTCGTCTACCGGCTCAACCGCGTGCCGGAGAAGAACTATCTGACCTTTCTCGATCTGATCGGCGTACGGCTGTATCCGCCGACGGCGGCCCGTACGGAGGTCACCTTCCGGCTCTCCGCGCCCCGGCCGGAGCCGGTACGGGTCAGGGAGGGCACCGAGGTCGCCACGGTCCGTACGGAGACCGAGGAGGCGGTGGTCTTCACCACGAGCCGCGAACTCTCCATCGTGCCCTGCCGGTTCGAGCATCTCGCGACCGGTGCCGCGGACGGCCCGGCCGTCGACCGGACCGAGGAGCTGGCGCTCGGCCGCGACGTGCCCTGTTTCGGCAGTACGCCCACGCCCGGCGACACGCTCTATGTGGGGCTCTCCGACGCGGTGCCGAGCGGAGTCGTGGTCCTCCGTCTCGACTGCCGGGTGGAGGGCGTGGGCGTCGATCCGCGGCGCCCGCCGCTGCTCTGGGAGGCCCGGGACGGCACGGAGTGGCGGGCCTGCGAGATCGAGAAGGACGACTCGGGCGGTTTCAACCGGTCGGGCGAGCTGATCCTCCATCTTCCGCGTGCGCACACCACATCGGCCGTCGTAGGGCGCACCGGCGGCTGGCTGCGCTGCCGGCTGCTGGAGCCCGAGCCCGGTCAGCCCACCTATGTGGCTCCGCCGACCGTCCGCCGGATCACGGCCTTCACGATCGGCGGTACGGTCGAGGCCGCGCACGCCGAGGCGGTGCGCGACGAGGTCCTCGGTCCCGCCGAGGGCGTTCCCGGACAGAGCTATCTGCTGGCCAGGCCGCCTGTGGTGCCCGGTGACTTCGTGGTCGAGGTGGCGGATCCGGACGAAGGCTCCGGCTGGGCCGACTGGACCCGCGTGGACGACTTCGCGCACTCGGGCCCGGACGACCGGCACATCACCCTGGACCCCAACTCGGGCCGGGTGGACTTCGGTCCCGCCGTACGGGAGCAGGACGGCGGCCTGCGCCACTACGGAGCCGTGCCGCGCAAGGGCAGCGCGGTGCGGGTGCGCGGCTACCGTACGGGCGGCGGCCGGCGCGGCAATGTGGCCCGTGGCGCGCTGCGGGTGCTGCGCGCCTCCCTGCCGTATGTGGCCCGGGTGGAGAACCGGCGTCCCGCGCTCGGCGGTGTGGACGGCGAGACGGTGGAGAGCGCCCGGGTGCGCGGGCCGATGACACTGCGCACGCTGCACCGGGCGGTCGTACCGCACGACTACGAACTGCTCGCCCGCGAGGTGGCTCCGGACGCGGCGCGGGTGCACTGCGTACGGGAGGGCAGGGACGCGGAGGCGGGCGGAGTACGGCTGCTGGTCGTCCCGTCCGGGCGCAGTGACGCGCAGGGCCGGATCGGCTTCAACGAGCTGATCCCGCCGCCGGACACCATGGAACAGATCAAAAGCCATCTCGACGAGCGGCGGCCGATCGGCGCGCGGCTGATGGTGGAGCCGCCGTTCTACCAGGGCGTGACGGTCGTGGCCTCGGTGCAGGCGCGCCGTGGAGCGGTGGTCGAGCGGCTGCGCGAGGCGGCGCTGGCCGCGCTGTACGGCTATTTCAATCCGCTGACCGGCGGCCCCGACGGCGAGGGCTGGCCCTTCGGGCGGCCGATCCAGTCGGGCGAGGCGTTCGCGGTGCTCCAGCGGGTGCCGGAGGTGGATCTGGTGGAGGAGGTACGGCTGTTTCCCGCGGACCCGGTGACCGGGCGGCGCGGCGAGGAGACGGCCAGGATCGCACTCGACCGGCACGCGCTGGCCTTCTCGTACGAACACCAGCTACGGATACGGGAGGTCTGAGCGATGCGCGGAACCGTGGCGGGACTGCCCTCACCGCATCCGCTGATCGAGCTGCTGCCCGCGCTCTATCTGGAACAGGACTTTCTGCGGCGCTTCCTCTCCGCGCTGGACGATGTCCTCGCCCCGATCCTGCTGACGCTCGACAATCTGCCCGCGCATCTCGATCCGCGCAGCGCGCCGGAGGATCTGCTCGACTGGGTCGCCCAGTGGGTGGCGGCGGAGCCGCACCGGGACGAGCCGG
>NZ_FMDK01000292.1 GCF_900091995.1 Streptomyces sp. MnatMP-M17 | reverse complement strand
GACGGCCGCGCGGCGCTCGAAGGCGCCACGCGGCCGTCCACAGCCGTTGCCGAGGATCAGGAGGCGGGCGGTGGCGGGGGAGTGGTGCCGTCGTCCTTGTGGGTGAGCCGGCCCAGGGCGTTCTTCGCCTTGCCCGTCCCCGAATCGATCTTGTCGCTGTATTTGCCCTTGGTCTTCTGATCGACCGTGCGGGCGGCCTTGTCCAGCCCGGACTCGATCTTGCCTCCGTGCTGCTGCGCGAAGTCGGAGACCTTGTCCCTGGCCGGAGCGATCTTGGCCTTCAACGAATCCATGAAGCCCATGGCCCACCTTCCCTCGGAGGAGACAACAGACTATGTGCGGGTGCCGTCGCGAGGCCGGCCGTCCGGTGGCGGCCTCCGCCTCGTCGGTTGACGTCACGGACGCGGCCGATGACTTCCGTCGAAACCGTGAAAAAACACCCATATGTTTTCTTTATGATACGCGTGGAGATGGAATTCCGCGCTGCCCGGAGCGGGTGCCGTCACATAACTCGTTCGGGTACGGGCCTGCGAGTTTGCAAGACTGGGTCGGTGAGAAGCGTAGCTACCGCACCGCGGGTCATCGCCGTCGTCGGTCCCACCGCGGCCGGCAAGTCCGATCTGGGCGTCCATCTCGCCCGGCAACTCGACGGTGAGGTCGTCAATGCCGACTCCATGCAGCTCTACTGCGGAATGGACATCGGGACGGCCAAGCTGACGGCCGAGGAACGCGCCGGTATCCCGCACCATCTCCTGGACATCTGGGATGTCACCGAGGCAGCCAGTGTCGCCGAGTACCAGAAGCTGGCCAGGGCGGAGATCGACCGGCTGCTGGCGGCGGGCCGTACGCCCGTACTGGTGGGCGGCTCGGGGCTGTACGTACGGGGCGCCATCGACGCCCTCGACTTCCCGGGCACCGATCCCGAGGTGCGCGCCAGGCTGGAGACGGAGCTGAGCCAGCGCGGCTCCGGCGCCCTGCATGCCCGGCTGTCCGCCGCCGATCCCCAGGCCGGCCACGCGATCCTGCCCAGCAACGGCCGCCGTATCGTCCGGGCGCTGGAGGTCATCGAGATCACCGGCAAGCCCTTCACCGCCAATCTGCCCGGCCATGACGCGGTCTACGACACGCTCCAGATCGGCGTCGATGTCGCCCGGCCCGAGCTGGACACCCGGATCGCGCAGCGCGTGGACCGGATGTGGGAGGCCGGACTCGTCGACGAGGTGCGCACGCTGGAGACCCGGGGACTGCGCCAGGGACGTACGGCCTCACGCGCGCTCGGCTATCAGCAGGTGCTCGCGGCGCTCGCGGGGGAGTGCACCGACGACGAGGCGCGCGCCGAGACCGTACGCGCCACCAAACGCTTCGCGCGCCGCCAGGACTCATGGTTCCGGCGCGACTCACGCGTGCACTGGCTGGGCGGCGGAACGGAGCAGCGGGAGGAACTGCCGCACCGGGCGCTGGCGTTGGTCGAACGAGCGGTCACAGCCTGATCACGTGATGGCATCGGGACGCTCCGCTCGTCCTTGCTGTCCCTCCGGGCGTGCCATCATCGAGCATCGATCGACCATCGGGCATCGATCGGCCAGTGGAGTCCGAATGGGGAGGGCGCGTGGCGATGGCGGCCGGCCCTCGTGACAGAGAACCAGCGGTACCGGACACGCGGGACGACGCCCCACGGCTGAGTCCCGACGGACCGGAGGAGGAGACCGCGACCCCGGAGGTCGAGGTCGAGCTGCGCCCGCAGCGCCGGCTGCGTATCTGGCAGCTCGCGCCGATCGTGGGACTGGCGGCGATCGGTTCCCTGATGTTCGCCTTCCCTCTCGCCTTCGGCACCGGGGACGGCGGCGCGGTCGTCGCCATGCTGGGACTCCTGATCAGTTGCTGCGCGGCGGGCTGGGGCATGATGGCCGCCCGCAAGGTCGGCCACACCTGGCCCGGGCTGCCGACCCGTACCTCCGGCGAACGTCCCGACTGGCGGGTCATCGCCCTGTATGTGACGGTGGGCGCCGCTCTGGTCGCTCTCGCCGTCTGGCGGGTCGCCCGGCTGCGCTGAGCGCCGCGCCCAGCAGGCCGGGAGGACCGGGAAGGCCGTCGAGTGGCGGCCGGTGTCGGTGCCTGCTCGTACGATGGGTCCCGTGAGCACCTCGCAGACCGCGTCCCTCGCCTTTCTCAAGGGCCATGGGACCGAGAACGACTTCGTGATCGTCCCCGACCCGGACAACACCATCGATCTGTCTCCGCGCGCGGTGGCCGCCCTCTGCGACCGCAGGGCCGGTATCGGCGGCGACGGGCTGCTGCATGTCGTACGGTCCGCCGCGCATCCCGAGGCGCTGGAGATGGCGGCCGAGGCCGAGTGGTTCATGGACTACCGCAACGCCGACGGATCCGTCGCCGAGATGTGCGGGAATGGCGTACGGGTCTTCGCCCGCTATCTCCAGCGCGCCGGTCACGCGACGGCCGGGGATCTGGCCGTGGCCACCCGCGACGGGGTGAAGAAGGTCCATCTCGCCAAGAGCGCGAAGGCCCAGGGCTCCGCCCACGTGGAGCACTCGGGCGACGGAGACATCACGGTCCACATGGGGCGCGCCGTGTTTCCCGAGGACAGCGCCACGGTCGCCGTAGGCGGTCGCGCCTGGCCCGCCCGTAACGTCAACATGGGCAATCCGCACGCGGTCGCGTTCGTCGACGATCTCGCACACGCCGGGAATCTGCTCACCGAGCCGCGTGTCAGCCCGTCGTCCGTCTACCCGGACGGAGTCAATGTCGAGTTCGTCGTCTCCCGAGGCCCGCGCCATGTCGCGATGAGGGTGCATGAGCGCGGCTCGGGCGAGACACGCTCCTGCGGTACGGGCGCATGCGCCGTGGCCGTCGCCGCGGCCCGCAGGGACGGCGCCGATCCCTCGGTGACCGGCGCTCCCGTCACCTACACCGTGGAGCTGCCCGGCGGGCGGCTGGTCATCACGGAGCGTCCGGACGGCGGGATCGAGATGACGGGCCCAGCCGTGATCGTCGCGGAAGGACAGATCGACCGGGCCTGGCTGGAGGCGGCGTCGGCCCAGGGCGCGTCCTGAGTTTCCCCGGCGCTTCGCTCGAATGGGTGATCCGTCTCACGCAGGGCCAGGCCGTGTCCGGCAGACACGCCTGGGGCGGGACTGCCACCCGTGGTGGGCTCGGTAGCATCAAGCACCGGCCCGGAGGGCGTTGCCCGTTCTTCGTACCGCCGGTCGAAGCTGCCCGGAGGTGCCCATGAGTGCAGAGGCCACCAACCCTGGTGCCCACAGTCGGAGACGCGGCCTTCCCAGGATCGACCTCCGCAGACTCGGCAGGGCCGCGTTACTGGGGCCCGCCTCCAGGGACCGGCTGCCGGACGCGATGGGCCATGTCGCGGACGCGCACCGTGCCCACCATCCGGACGCCGACCTCTCCGTATTGCGCAAGGCCTATGTCCTCGCGGAGAGTTCGCACCGCGGGCAGTTCCGCAAGAGCGGCGAGCCGTACATCACGCATCCTCTGGCCGTGACCCTGATCCTGGCCGAACTGGGCGCCGAGACCACGACCTTGACCGCCTCGCTCCTCCACGACACCGTCGAGGACACGGACGTGACGCTCGATCAGGTACGCGCGGAGTTCGGCGACGAGGTCTGCTATCTGGTCGACGGTGTGACCAAGCTGGAGAAGGTCGACTACGGCGCCGCGGCCGAGCCCGAGACCTTTCGCAAGATGCTCGTCGCCACCGGCAACGATGTCAGGGTGATGTCGATCAAACTGGCCGACCGGCTGCACAATATGCGCACTCTTGGTGTGATGCGTCCGGAGAAGCAGGCCCGTATCGCCAAGGTCACCCGTGATGTCCTCATCCCGCTCGCCGAACGCCTGGGCGTCCAGGCGCTCAAGACCGAGCTGGAGGATCTGGTCTTCGCGATCCTCCATCCCGAGGAGTACGCCCACACCCGGGCCCTGATCGCGGACAACGCCACCGCGGGCGACGCCCTGGCGGCCATCTCCGAGGACGTCAGACGGGTGCTGCGCGAGGCGGACATCACCGCCGAAGTGCTCGTACGGCCACGGCACTTCGTCTCCGTACACCGGTCCCGGCTCAAACGCGGCGAGTTGCGCGGCACGGACTTCGGCCGACTGCTGGTGCTGGTCGGTGAGGACGCCGACTGCTACGCGGTCCTGGGCGAGTTGCACACCTGCTTCACTCCGGTGATCTCCGAGTTCAAGGACTTCATCGCCGCGCCCAAGTTCAATCTGTACCAGTCGCTCCACACGGCCGTCGCGGGCCCGGACGGAGCGGTCGCCGAAGTCCTCATCCGTACGCATCAGATGCACAAGGTCGCCGAGGCCGGAGTCGTCGCTCTCGGCAATCCCTACGCGTCGGTCGACGGCGCGGAGTCCGTGGACGGCGCCGGGTTGACGGCGGGCGTGGAACCGTACGACGGCGAGCGCGTCGATCCGACCAGGCCCGGCTGGCTCTCCCGGCTGCTGGAGTGGCAGCAGGCGGCGCCCGATCCGGACACGTTCTGGACGACGCTCCGCGCGGATCTGGCGCAGGACCGGGAGATCACCGTCTTCCGCGCCGAGGGCGGGCTGCTCGGGCTGCCGGCCGGAGCGACCTGTGTGGACGCCGCGTACGCGCAGTACGGAGAGGCCGCGCACGGCTGTCTCGGAGCGCGCGTCAACGGCCGTCTCGCGCCGCTGAGTACGGTGCTGAGCGACGGCGACACGGTGCAGCTCCTGCTGGACCGGGACGCGGCCTCGGGACCTTCGCCGGAGTGGCTCGACCATGCCCGTACGGCCGCGGCCAGGATCGCGATCACCGGCTGGCTGGCGGCGCATCCCGAGGCGGTGGGAACGCCCGACGCCGCGCCCAGGGCGTCCCACGCGCTCACCGCGGACCGACGCGGCGCCGCCAACGCCGTGGTGGATCTGCCCGGAGCGACCGTACGGCTGGCCGGCTGCTGTACGCCCGTACCGCCCGACGCCGTCACCGGGTTCCCGGTCCGCGGCGGTGTCGTCCGGGTCCATCGGCAGGAGTGCCGGGCGGTGGAGCGGATGCGCGCGCTGGACCGCAAGCCGGTCACGGTGAGCTGGGGAGACGCGTCGGAGTGCCAGGTCACGCTGTATGTGGAGTCCTTCGGGCGTCCCCGGCTGCTCGCCGATCTCACGGAGACCATCGCCACGGCGGGCGCCGCGATCGTCTCGGCCACCGTGGAGCCGCCGAGCGAGCAGCGCGTACGGCACACCTACACGCTGGGACTGCCCGACGCGGCGGGTCTGCCCGGTCTGATGCGGGCTATGCGCGATGTACCGGGCGTGTACGACGTCAGCCGGGCCCAGCACCCGGCGACGGCGTGAAGGACGGCGTGAAGGACGGTGTGAAGGGCGGCGTGAAGGGCGGTGGCATGAGCAGCGGCGGCGGGCAGAGCAGAAGAGGCCGGTAGGGCGGCGAAGCGCGGACGTCAACCGTGTGACAGACCGGCATCCGGCGGGCTGCACCGCTCTGACCTGCCCCTTTCGGGTGGGTACGGAGCGCGCCGTCGGTGCGGGTTGGTCAGGCGCTGATAGCCGTGGTCCATGCCGTTCACCTCCCGCCGACTGCGCGCCGCCCTGCTGGCCGCCGCCTCGGCCACCCTTGTCGCCGCGACGCTGCCCCCGCCCGAGCCGCTCGGTATCGGCGATCCGCTCTTCCCGTACCTAGGCAATCCCGGTTACGACGTACTGAACTACGACCTCGACTTCACCTATCACGGTGACAACACCAAGCCTCTGGACGCCATCACCAGAATCAGCGCGCTCACGACGCAGCGGCTGAGGCGGATCAATCTCGACTTCACCCAGGGCACGGTCCGCTCGGTCGAGGTCAATGGCGCGCCCGCCGAGTTCGCGACGGCCGGTGAGGATCTGGTGATCACACCGGACGAGGCCGTCGACGAGGACGCGCGTATGCGGATCACCGTTCATCACACCAGTGACACGGACGGCAAGGAGGGCGGCTGGGTCCGTACCACCGACGGGCTGGCGATGGCCAACCAGGCCGATGCCGCGCGCCGTGTCTTTCCCGGCAACGACCATCCCGCGGACAAGGCCTACTTCACCTTCCGTATCACGGCTCCCGCGCGGCTGACGGCGGTGGCCAACGGGCTGCCCGAGGCGACCTCCCGCCAGGGCACGACCAGGACCTGGACCTATCGCACCCGTCATCCGATGGCCACGGAACTGGCCCAGGTCTCGATCGGCGACTCGGCCGTCGTTCATCGCGAAGGGCCGCACGGACTGCCCGTACGGGATGTGGTGCCGGCCGCCGACCGCGAGAAGCTGGAGCCTTGGCTGAAGAAGACACCGGCCCAACTCCGTTGGATGGAGCAGCAGGTGGGGCCGTATCCGTTCGAGACGTACGGCGTGCTGATCGCGGGCGCCGACACGGGCTTCGAGCTGGAGACACAGACGCTCACGCTCTTCGAACGCTCGCTGTTCACACGTCCCGAGTACCCGGAGTGGTACGTCGACGCGGTGATGGTCCATGAGCTGGCCCACCAGTGGTTCGGCAACAGCGTCTCGCCGCGCACCTGGTCGGATCTCTGGCTCAACGAAGGGCACGCCACCTGGTACGAGAGCCGGTACGCGCAGGAGTTCGCCAAGAAGTCGCTGGAGTCGCGGATGCGGAACGCGTATCTCCGCTCCGACACCTGGCGCGCTGCGGGCGGCCCTCCCGCCGCGCCCGAGCCTCCGACACCAGGGCAGCAGATCAGCCTGTTCCGGCCGGTGGTGTACGACGGCAGCGCCCTGGTGCTCTACGCGCTGCGGCAGGAGATCGGCGAGAGCGCCTTCGGGCGGCTGGAGCGCGACTGGGTACGGATCCACCAGGACGGGACGGCGACCACCGAGGACTTCGTCTCGCTGGCGTCGCGGATCGCGGGACGTGATCTGTCGGCCTTCTTCACGGCGTGGCTGTACGGGCGGAAGACTCCGCCGATGCCGGGCCACCCGGACTGGCGGAGCGAGCCGCCCAAGGCTCAGCGGCCGTCGCCCGGAGTGACGGGCCCCACCTCGTCCGCAGTCCCCGAGCAGACCGCGAGGCAGACCGCGCCCGGTGACACCGCCTGGGACTCGCGGCGCCGCCCGGGAGCCGTTACCGCGCCGTTCTTCGTGACACCGTCCGGCGACGGAGCGTGAAACCCGAGTGACGGCCGGGCGGAACCGTGTCACCATCGACATGTCGGCGACGCAGCCGGCAATCATTCCGGTTCGTCACGCGTTGTGACTGCTGTAACGGACTCTCATTCGACGTAAGGATCCAATGACCTCCTCTTCATCCCCTTCCCAGGACGCGCGGGATTCCGCGGACCTCCGCACGGACAGCCTTCGAGCCGATGCCCTGATGGAAGAGGACGTCGCCTGGAGCCACGAGATCGACGGAGAGCGGGACGGCGACCAGTTCGACCGATCCGACCGCGCGGCGCTGCGGCGAGTGGCGGGCCTCTCCACCGAGCTGGAGGACGTCACCGAGGTCGAGTACCGACAGCTCCGTCTGGAGCGTGTCGTACTGGTCGGTGTATGGACCTCCGGGACCGTGCAGGACGCGGAGAACTCCCTCGCGGAGCTCGCGGCCCTCGCCGAGACGGCGGGCGCGCTGGTGCTGGACGGTGTGATCCAGCGCCGTGACAAGCCCGATCCGGCCACCTATATCGGCTCCGGCAAGGCCCAGGAGCTGCGGGACCTGGTGCTGGACAGCGGCGCGGACACTGTCGTGTGTGACGGTGAGCTGAGCCCCGGCCAGCTCATCCATCTCGAAGATGTCGTCAAGGTCAAGGTTGTCGACCGTACGGCCCTGATCCTGGACATTTTCGCCCAGCACGCCAAGTCCCGGGAGGGCAAGGCACAGGTCGCGCTCGCCCAGATGCAGTACATGCTGCCGAGGCTGCGCGGCTGGGGTCAGTCGCTGTCCCGGCAGATGGGTGGCGGCGGCGGTGGCGGTATGGCCACCCGAGGCCCCGGTGAGACCAAGATCGAGACGGACCGGCGACGGATCCGCGAGAAGATGGCGAAGATGCGCCGGGAGATCGCGGAGATGAAGACCGGCCGCGAGATCAAGCGCCAGGAGCGGCGGCGCAACAGGGTGCCGTCGGTCGCGATCGCCGGATACACCAACGCGGGCAAGTCCTCCTTGCTCAACCGGCTCACCGGCGCAGGCGTGCTTGTGGAGAACGCGCTGTTCGCCACACTGGACCCGACCGTGCGGCGGGCCGAGACACCGGGCGGCCGGATCTACACTCTGGCCGACACGGTCGGATTCGTCCGGCATCTGCCGCACCACCTCGTCGAGGCCTTCCGTTCCACGATGGAGGAGGTCGGCGACTCCGATCTGATCCTGCATGTGGTGGACGGCTCGCATCCCGTGCCGGAGGAGCAGCTGGCCGCCGTGCGCGAGGTGATCCGCGATGTGGGCGCGGTGAATGTACGCGAGGTCGTGGTGATCAACAAGGCCGATGCCGCCGATCCGCTGGTCCTCCAGCGGCTGCTGCGTACGGAGCGGTACGCGATCGCCGTCTCGGCCCGCACGGGCGCGGGAATCGGCGAGCTGCTCGCGCTGATCGACGCCGAACTGCCCAGGCCCGAGGTGGAGGTCGAGGTGCTTCTGCCGTACACCCAGGGCGGGCTGGTCTCGCGGGTGCACGCCGAGGGTGAGGTGCTCTCCGAGGAGCACTCTCCGGAGGGCACGGTGCTCAAGGCGCGTGTCCATGAGGAGCTGGCCGCGGCGCTCGCTCCCTATGTGCCGGTCGCCCGCTGACCGTACGGACGCCGACGTGGCGTAGAACCGACGTGGTGGCGTAGATACGACGGAGGCCCGTCTCCCTTTTGCTCAGAGGGAGACGGGCCTCCGTCATGACCGCCGGCCGGATGACCACCGGTCCGCGGCCATCACTGACTTGCGAACTTCTCGCTGACTCCGTCGTAGATGCCCTTGGCCACATCGCCGAGGCGCGGTCCTGCCAGCCAGCCCGCGGTGACCGGGCCTATAGAGGTGTTGGAGACCAGTGCGGGCTTGCCGTCCTGGCCGGCCGCGACCCAGCCGCCGCCGGACGAACCGCCCGTCATGGTGCAGCCGACGCGGTACATCGTCGGATCCTCCGCGTTCAGCGACAGCCGGCCCGGCTTGTCCTCGCACTGGAAGAGCTTCTGGCCGTCGAACGGCGGCGCCGCCGGATAACCGGTCGCCGTCATGCTCGCGATGTTCGGCGTGGCCGGAGCGTTGAAGTCCACCGGCAGCGCCGAACCGACCGTCTCCTCCAGCGACTTGCCGTCACTGTCCTTCTCCGGCGTGACATGGATCACCGCGAAGTCGTACGGCGCGCCCTGGCCGCCGGTCGAGGCGCCCTGGGCTATCCACTGCTCGGAGGTCTGCGCCCAGTCGGCCCACCACACTCCGTGCGGTGCCACCTTCTCCTTGCCGGCGCTCTCCAGTTCGGCCGTCGACAGGCCGTCGTTGTTGTACGACGGGACGAAGGCGAGGTTGCGGTACCAGCCGCCGGACTTGCCCGCGTGCACACAGTGGCCCGCCGTCCAGACCATATTGGACTGGCCGGGGTGGGCCGGATCCTGGACCACGGTCGCCGAGCAGACCATCGAACCTTCGGGCCCGTCGAAGAACAGCTTGCCCGCCTCTGCCACGTTGTCCCCGTACGGCGTGCTCACCGGCCGAGCGGTGACCGGCTGCGGAGTCGGGTCGGTGACTCCCTCGTCGCCGGAGATGTCCTGCTCCTCGACGGGCCGCTCGGGCGGCTGTTCCGCGTCCCGCATACGGTCCGGGTTCCAGAGGTCCTCGATGATCGGATTGACGAAGTCCCTGGCCTCACGGAGCCACTTGTCCTTGTCCCAGTTCTTCCACTCGCCACCACGCCACTTGTCCATATCGATCCCATGCTCTTTGAGCCGGTCCTTGAGATCGTCGGGAATCGTGATCTTGCCGTCGGACGACAGACCGCCGGAGTCACCCGGCTGGGCGGCGGCATTCTCCTCGCCCGTACCGCAGGCGGTGGCCGTCAGCGCGAGCGCCACCGCGATCGAGGCCGCGGCCAGGGCGGGGGAGAATCCGCGCCGGGTGCTCCTTCCACGGCGTGCGGCGAGCGTCGGGCGAATGGGTCGCATGGCGTGATCCCCCTGGGACTTCGGAACGGTTCGGAACAGTTCGTACGGAAAGCGAACGACGAACCCCGGGCGCGGTGTTGAGGCCGGGGCAAGACCCTCCACTATGCCGGTGCCGATGGGGACGGCGCACGGCAGGGCTCCGGTTCCGGGGGGTCGCAAGGATCTTTCGGCAGCCCGTGATCCGCGGCGTTCCGCGTCGTTGGTACGTACGGAGGACCCGGCAGGCGTTCACCGTCGAACATTCGGCGGGCGGGCGCCGTACTGACATGCGACCGAACCGTGACAGCGGGAGGACCGAACGCCGTGGCCGTGACCGAACCCGCTCCGGCGGCGCCCACCGTCGTGCACGAGGGCATTCTCCGGCGCCAGTCCCTCCGTGAACCGGCGGCCCGCACCTATGCGAGATCGCTGCCCGTCGTGCCGGTGCGCGCGCGAGGGCTGACGATCGAAGCGGCGGACGGGCGGCGGTATCTGGACTGTCTCTCCGGCGCGGGCGCGCTGGCTCTCGGGCACAACCATCCGGTCGTCCTGGAGGCGATCAGAAAGGTTCTCGACTCCGGCGCGCCGCTGCATGTCCCCGATCTCGCCACGCCCGTGCAGGACGCCTTCACCACCGAGCTGTTCGCCACGCTGCCACGGCGGTTCGCCGAGAACGCCCGGGTGCGGTTCTGCGGTCCCGCGGCCACCGACGCCGTGGAGGCCGCAGTCGAGCTCGTCCGTACCGCCACCGGTCGTGACGGTCTGCTCGCCTTCACCGGCGCGCACCACGGGACGACAGCCGGCGCCCTCGCCGCCTCCAGTGGTGCCCAGGACGTACGGGTGACGCGGCTGCCCTATCCGTACGACTACCGCTGTCCCTTCGGTGCCGGCGGCGAACGCGGCGCCGAACTCGCCGCGCGCTGGACCGAGAACCTCCTTGACGATGCCGACGCCGCCGACGATCCCGACGACCTTGACGGTGGAGTGCCGCCCTTCGCCGGAATGATCCTCGAACCGGTCCAGGGCGAGGGCGGAGTGATTCCCGCGCCCGACACCTGGCTGCGCAGGATGCGCGCGCTGACCGCGGACCGGTCCATTCCGCTCATCGCCGACGAGATACAGACCGGAGTAGGGCGGACCGGCACCTTCTGGGCGGTGGAGCACAGTGGGATCGTCCCCGATGTGATGGTGCTCTCCAAAGCGATCGGCGGCTCCCTTCCACTGGCCGCGATCGTGTACGACTCGGACCTCGAAAGCAGGCCGCCCGGAGGCCGTACGGACACCTACCGCGGCAATCAGCTCGCGATGGCGGCGGGCGCGGCCACCCTCGCGTACGTACGGCGGAACAAGCTCGCCGATCGCGCCGCCCTCCTCGGCGCGCGCATGCTGGGCCGGCTCCAGGGGCTCGCCGCGAGCCACCACTGTGTCGGAGACGTACGCGGCCGTGGTCTCATGATCGGTGTGGAACTCGTCGCCCCGGCGGCCGGTGACCCCGCGCCACCTGCCCCTGTACAGGACCTGGCCGCCGCCGTCCAGCGGGAGTGCCTGCGCCGCGGTCTCATCGTCGGACTCGGCGGACGCCGGTCCGCCGTCGTACGTCTCCTCCCTCCTCTCACGCTCACCGATGAACAGGCCGGTGCGGTTGTCGACCGCTTCGCCGATGCCCTGGCCGCCGCGGAGCGAGTCGCGCTCCGCCGGAGCGAAGCCGGTCTGTCCCACTGACCCCGGACACCCTCAAGGAAGCCCGCGTGAACCCCACTCCCTCACCCGATGTGCCCGAGGCCGACGGCCGTTCCACCGCCCACTCCGTGAGCCATGACCGAGGGCACGAGCGAGGGCACGATCCGACCCGGGCCGCCGGCACCGTCGAATCCCCGACCGTGCCACGGCAGCAGGAAGGCGGCTTCGACGAGCAACTCCTCGCCGCGGGCGGACCGTTCGCCGGTCCCACGGCGGCGACCGACCAGCTCGACCATCCCGACCCGCAGAAGGCGGCCGACGCGGCGGCCACC
>NZ_FMDK01000136.1 GCF_900091995.1 Streptomyces sp. MnatMP-M17 | reverse complement strand
CGGCGGCTGCTGGCCTTCGCCCGCGGCCTGCGGGACGCCCTCGCGGACCGCACCGCACGCGGGAGGCCCGTGTATCTCGTGCTCGACGGCGATGTCGCCATGACGCTCGGCAGGCTGCTCCGGGACGAACTCGGCGTCTCCGGCGCGCTCCTCGTCATCGACGGGCTGCGGCTGAGGGACTTCGACTACATCGACATCGGGCGGCTGCGCCATCCGTCGAACACCGTGCCCGTCACGATCAAGTCACTGGTCTTCGGCGCGGATCCACGTGTCTGAAACCTCGGATCCGCACGTCCGAGACCGTGCGCCACCTGGGCCGGCCACGGGAATCCGGCCCTGTTCAGAGGCGCGGCAAGGGCCTTCGCACAAGTCTGCGATGTGTCCGAAAGTCAACGGTTCAATCTACCGACAATCCGTCGGTAACAATAAGGTAACACCGACGTCGCATGGTTAGACCATAAGACCGAACCTGGTGTTTCATGCAGGGACCCAAGCGGCAACGCTCGGACATCACCACCGTATGAACAGCCCGCCGTCCGGTCCCCTCCCTTACTGCCTGCGCCTCACCGCCCGCCGATGAGGGCCGCGACCGGCTTCGCCACAGGAGTGTGCGATGCGACATGGTGCTCTTACAGCCGGCCTTCTGGCCGCCGGACTGATCCTCACGGGTTGCGGTTCCTCTCCCACGACCCAGCCTCCCGGCGGCTCCGCCGGATCCACCGACCCCTACGCCGACTACGCCTCGCTGACCGGGAAAGCACGTACCGACCGACTGCTCGCCGATGCGAAGAGCGATGGCGCGCAGCTCGACCTGTACACCTCGAACACCGATATCCAGGACCTGGTCGACGGCTTCAAGAAGGCCTATCCCGGCATCAAGGTCAACGCCTTCCGGGCCAACTCCGAGACGGTCCTCCAGCGGATCTCCCAGGAGAACCAGGCCAACAAGCCGCAGAACGACGTGGTCGACACCAATGACCTCGAACTGCGCGCACTGGACAAGCAGGGCCTGCTCACGCCCTACACGGGACCGTCCGCGGCCGGTCTCAAGGACGCCGCGAAGGGACTCGGCGGCTGGACCGCGGAGCGCTTCAACGCGTTCGTCATCGGCTGGAACACCAATCTCGTCAAGGCGGGCCAGGAGCCGAAGAGCTTCTCCGACCTCGCCGATCCGAAGTGGAAGGGCAAGCTGTCCGTCGAGATCGGCGACTGGGACTGGTACGCGTCGATGCACACGTATCTCACCGAAGAGCAGGGCATGAGCCAATCCGATGCCGACGACCTCTTCAAAAGGATCGCCGCCAATGTAAAGGTGACCAAGGGCCACACGGTGCAGGGCGAACTGCTCAGCGCGGGACAGTTCGCCGTCGCCCTGTCCGTATACAGCCACACCGTCGACAAGGCCGCCAAAAAGGGCGCGCCCGTGGCATGGCGGCCCGTGGTGGAGCCAGTGATCCTGCGACCCAACGGAGTCGGCCTCATGTCCCGGCCCAGGCATCCCGCCGCAGCGCTGCTGTGGACCGACTGGGTGCTCAGCGACGGACAGAAGGCGATCGCCGAGTCCCTGCGTATCCCGGCGGCCTCCTCCGTCCCGGGCTTCAAGGACCCCATCCCGGCCGGCACCACCACCTACAGCCTCTCGAAGACCGCCGAGTTGGACGGCACCAAGTGGAGCGGCGACTACGACGCCCTGCTGCGTGGCGTTCCCAAGGCCGGCTGACCCACTCACCGTTTGCACCTCTCCACAGGAGCGCACCCGTATGAGGACCCGTAACTTGACCTTCTCCGTGTCCGGTCTGCTGGCCGCGACGCTCGTCGCGGGGTGCGGCGGCGTGCCGGGCTCCTCCAACAGTGACGCGGACGAGGTCTACGGCCGGCTGAAAGGGCTGGCCAGGACCGAGCAACGCGCGCAGGCGGAGGACCTGGCGGGCAAGGAGGGCAAGACCCTGTCCCTCTACACCTCGATGACCGCCGACATCGCGACTCCGATAGCCGAGGCCTTCGAGAAGAAGTACGGCATCCGTGTCAGTGTCTTCCGCGGCAACTCGGAGACCGTCCTCCAGCGGACACTCCAGGAGCAGGAGGCCGGCCGGCCCGGCGCCGATGTCATCGAGACCAACTTCGCGGAGATGGCCATCCTCGCCGGCAAGGGCCATCTCGCCGACTACAACGGCTCCGGACTCGACAAGGTCGAGTCCGCCGGGAAGTTCGACCACTGGACGGCCACCCGTTTCAATGTGTTCCAGCCCGCCTGGAACACCACGAAGATCAAGCCCGGTGACGAGCCCAGGAGCTGGGAGGACCTGGCCCTGCCCAAGTACAAGGGCCAGATCACCATGGAGATCAGCGACAGCGACTGGTACGAGAACGTCACCAAGTACTGGCTCGACCACGGAAAGTCACAGGCCGAGGTGGACTCCCTCTGGAAGGCGATCGCCGCCAACTCCAAGGTCGCCAAGGGTCACACCACGATGATGCAGTTCCTGACCGCGGGCCAGACCTCGATGGAGGCGATGAACTACACGTACATCACCGCCAGAGCCGCCAAGGACGGCGCGCCCGTGACCCATCTGCCCGCGAACGGAGTCTCCACCATTCCCGCCTTCGCCCGGCCCAACGGAGTCGGCATGATCAAGGGCGCCCAGCACCCGGCCGCCGCCTGGCTGTTCTACGACTGGCTGCTCACCGATGGCCAGAAGACCCTCGTGGACCTCGGCCTCACCCCGTCCACCGAGGTCCCGGGCGACAAGAGCATCGCCGGGCTCACCCTCGTACCGTTCGATGTCGAGGGCCTGACCAAGGACGACACCGTCTGGGACAAGAAGTACGACGCGCTGCTGCGCGGCGCCGACACGGTGGGGCGGTGACCGGCGATGGCACTGGCCTCCACCGCCACCACCTCGCAGGGCGGCGACCGCGGGAGATCCGGTACGGGCGTCTCTCCCGAGCCCACCGCTCCCGGCCGGCTCGCGGCGCTGCTGCGTCGGCTGCTCTCCTTCCAGGGGCTCCTGGTCGGCGGCGCCGTGGTGATCGTCGGCTATCTCGCCCTCGTACCACTGGGCTATCTCGTCCATGACACCTTCCTGAACAGCACCGGTACGGGAGTCTCCTTCGGCGCGTTCTCGCGCGCCTACGGAGGCAACTCGCAGGCCGGCTCGATGATGCTCAACTCGCTGGGCTTCGCGCTGGGTTCCGCGGCGCTCGCCCTGGTGCTCGGTACGGTGCTGGCCTATATCCAGGTGCGTACGGACACTCCCTTCAAGGGCCTGTTCTTCGCGGCCTCGCTGGTGCCGCTGATCGTGCCCGGCATCCTCTACGCGACCTCGTGGATCTTCCTCGGCGATCCGTCCAGCGGTGTCATCAACACACTCATCTTCAAACCGCTGTTCGGCGCCTCACCGGTGAACATATTCAGTGTGTGGGGCATGATCTGGGTGCAGGGACTGCACCTGGCTCCCGTCACCTTTCTGCTCATGGTCGCCGCCTTCCGGGCGATGGATCCCTCGCTGGAGGAGTCCGCGGCCATGTCGGGGGCCCGGCGCAGCACCGTACTGCGGCGGATCACCGTCCCGCTGCTGCGCCCGGCGATGATCTCGGCCGCGCTGCTGATGTTCGTGCAGTCGCTGGAGAGCTTCGAGGTGCCCGGCCTGCTGGGCCTGCAGAACGGCATCTACGTCTTCACCAGCCGGATCTACTTCGTGCTGCGTGCCTATCCGATCGACTACGGCGCCGCGGGCGCCCTGGCCATCGGACTGCTGCTCATCGCGGCGGCCGGCGTGCTGCTCTCCGGCTGGCTCCAGCGCTCCTCGCGCAACTTCCAGACGGTGACCGGCAAGGCCTTCCGGCCGCGGCCGGTGGATCTCGGGCGGGCCCGGCCGTGGGTCGGCGCCGGAGTGATCGTGTACTTCCTGGTCACGGTCGTCCTGCCGGTGGCGGTCCTCGTCTACGCGTCCCTGCTGAAGTACTACGCGGCGCCCTCGCGCAAGACACTCAGCACGATGTCGCTGGAGAACTACAACGAAGTCCTGCACATGCCGCTCGCCTTCACCGCGCTGAAGAACTCGCTCATCGTCGGTGTCGGCGCGGCCACGGCCGTCATGCTCCTCACCTCGATCGTCTCCTGGGTGGTGCTGCGGACCAAGGCTCCGGGACGGCGGATGCTGGATCTGCTCGCCTTCACTCCCATCGTGATCCCGGGACTCGTCCTCGGTCTGGCGCTCTCCTTCGTCTATCTGCGGATGCCGCTGCCGATCTACGGCACGCTGCTGATCCTGCTGGTGTCCTACTGCACGCGCTATCTGCCGTACGGGATGCGCTACTCCTCCTCGGCGATGGCCCAGATGTCGCCGGAGCTGGAGGAGTCGGCGGCGGTCTCGGGCGCCTCGTGGTTCCAGACCTTCCGTCGTGTGCTGCTGCCGCTGATGAGCAGCGGCATCCTGGCCGGCTGGGTCTACATCCTCGTCGTCTCGTTCCGTGAACTGTCGAGCACGATCCTGCTCTACAGCCCCGGCAAGGAAGTGCTGTCGGTCCTGATCTGGGAGCAGTTCGAGAACGGCCAGTTCACCACGCTCGCCGCCCTCGGCGTCTGCATGGTCCTGATCCTCGTTCTGCTCGTCTCCATCGCCTACCGCCTGGGAGCCCGCTTCGGGCTCCAGGGCGACTCGTCGAACTAGCACCTGCCCGAAGGGACACCAGGGATGCTGACTGTCGAATCCCTCGCCAAGAGCTATGAATCGTCCGCGGGCGCGGCGCGCCGCCGCAAGTCCGCCGACAGCACGCGTGTCTTCGCCGTCGACGGGGTTGACTTCGACGTCCGCGACGGTGAGCTGTTCACCCTGCTCGGCCCGTCCGGCTGCGGGAAGACCACCACACTGCGCTCCATCGCGGGCCTGGAGCAGCCGACGGCCGGCCGGGTCTGCCTCGGTGACCGGGTGCTGTTCGACGCCACGAAGGGCGTCAATCTCCGGGCCAACCGGCGCGGCTTCGGCATGGTCTTCCAGTCGTACGCGATCTGGCCGCACATGTCGGTCTTCAAGAACGTCTCGTTCCCGCTGGATGTGATGCCCCGGGCCAAGCGCCCGGGACGCAAGGAGATCGAGGAGCGCGTCCATCAGGTGCTCGATGTGATCGAGCTGGGCGCGTACGCGTCACGGCCCGCCACCAAGCTCTCCGGCGGCCAGCAGCAGCGTCTCGCGCTCGCCCGCGCGCTGGTCACCCAGCCGGAGCTGATGCTGCTCGACGAGCCGCTCTCCAATCTGGACGCCAAGCTGCGCGAGAGCATGCGCTTCGAGCTCAAGCGGCTCCAGCGGGAGCTGAACCTCACCGCGATCTATGTGACACACGACCAGTCCGAGGCGCTGGTGATGTCCAACCGGATAGCCGTGATGAACGAGGGCCGTATCGAGCAGATCGGCAAGCCGCGCGAGATCTACACCAAGCCGGCCACCCGGTTCGTCGCCGAGTTCATCGGCACGTCCAACTTCATCGAGGCCAGGGTGGTGTCGGTGACGGGCGACGAGGTGGCCGTCGAGACCACACAGGGACGGCTGATCGCCCGGGAGTGTCCGAGGACGCCCGCCGTCGGGGACTCGGTCCTTCTCTCCATCCGCCCGGAGTCCATCGACGTCTCCACCACACCGCGCGGCGATGTGCCCAACGAGTGGTCCGGGAAGGTCCGTACGCGTGCCTTCCTCGGTGACGCCATCGACCACATCACCGGAGTCGGGGATCTGGAGATCCGCAGCCGCTCCAACCCCACGGTGTCGATCCCGCCCGGCACCGAGGTGCATCTCACCGTCGCGCCGGACAAGGTCACGCTCGTCCCCGTCGACTGAGACGTCCTGGGCGCCGGTGGCCGGTCCCGGCGCCCAGGACCGCCCACCGGGCCGGCCGTCCGCACCGGCCACCAGGACAGAGAAAGGCCCTTGCTTCCGTATGGCGATACCCGAGGTGCTGCGCAATCGCGACTTCACCCTTTACTGGGGCGGCGTGATCCTGTCCCAGATCGGGACACGGGGAGCCGTCGCCGCCAATCTCTACCAGGTCTACCAACTCACCGGTTCCACCGCGCAGGTGGGACTCGTCGGCCTCGCGCAGGCCGTCGCCCTGCTGGTGCTGTCGCCGCTCGGCGGGATCTACGCGGACCGGCTCGACCGGCGGCGGCTGTTGCAGGTGACCCAGTGTCTGGCCCTGCTCGTCGCGGCCGGTCTCGCCGTCGTCACACTGGCCGACGCCGCCACCGTCTGGACCGTCGTCGTCTCCTCGCTGCTGGCGACGGCGGCGGCGACCTTCGACCAGCCGGCCCGCCAGGCGCTCATCCCCGCGATGGTGCCCAAGGACCGGCTCGTCGACGCCTTCGCGCTGCTCAATCCCTCGCGCGAGCTGGCGGTGCTCACCGGCCCGGCACTCGCCGGTCTGCTCATCGCGGCCGGCGGGCCCGGCGCGGTCTATGTCTTCGACGCCGTCACCTACGGTGTGCTCGTCGTCGTTCTGGCGGTGCTGCGGGTTCCGCCACTGGCCGTGGACGAGGAGCGGCGGTCGCTGCTGGCGAGCCTGCGCGAGGGCGTCGGCCACATCGGCCGCAGGCCCGTGGTCTGGCAGTTGATGGGCCTGGATCTGGCCGCCACCGTGTTCGGCGCGTACCGGGTGCTGCTGCCCGCGTTCGCCGAGGACGTGCTGCATGTCGGGGCCACCGGTTACGGTCTGCTCTCCGCCGCGCCCTCGGCGGGAGCCCTGATCGGCTCCGTATGGGTCTTCAGACTGGTCCGTACGGCGCGGTCGGGCCATCTCGTGCTGTGGGGCACGGCCGCGTACGGGCTCGCCGTGGTGGGGCTCGCGCAGTCACGGGTGTTCCCGGTGGCGATCGTCATGGCCCTCGCGCTCGGCGCCGCGGACGCGCTCGCGACCACCGTCCGGCACGCGGCCGTACAGGTCGAGACACCGGACACACTGCGCGGACGGGTCTCCGCCATCTACCAGATGTGTTCCCGGGGCGGTCCGGCGATCGGGGACACGGTGATCGGCGCGCTCGCGGGTGTGACCGGTCCCGTGCTCGCGCTCACACTCGGAGGTCTGGTCCCGGCCGCCGTGTCCGGACTGAGCGCCGCCCGCAGCCGTACGGTCCGCGACTACAGCGTACGGAAGGCACGGCCCGCCACCACCTGACCCGCCCCGAGGCCCATGGCACACGGCGAGCCTCTCCATTCACACCGACAACCGCCCACCCATCGCAGGGAGGCAGTATGAGTACGCACACCACCACCGAAGTCACCCATTACCACGTGCAGAAACGCCGACGCGCCCAGTTCATCGAGGAGTGGCGGGCCAACCATCGCACCGTCGTCGCACATGAGGACGTCGAGATGCACACCACCTCGCGGGGCAGCCGTGTCGGTGTGTATGTGGGCGCCGACGGCGACCGGCCCACCCGCACCATGGACGCCCTCGCCCATGAGATGGACCCGGGAACGACGACCACTGCACACCGTCACTCATGGGACGCCATGGTGTTCGTGGTGGCCGGGCGGGGCTGGTCCGAGATCGACGGGCAGCGCGTCGAATGGGGACCGGGCGACTCGCTGCACTTCCCGGCGTGGGCCTGGCACCGCAGCGGCAACTCCGGTGACACCACGGCGCGTTATCTGACGTTCTCCAGCGAACCGCTCCTGGAGACCATGGGAATGGCTCTCATCGAGGACGCGGGAGACACGCCCTGTTCGGAGCTCCCGCCGCGCCCGCCGTTCTCCGAGGGACGCGACGGAGCCGACCCGTACGCCGCGCGGCTGCGCCGTCTCGCCCGTGACCAGCAGGCCCGTCGCTCCGGCCGGCTGCACACGAGCTGGGACGAACTCGAACTGCGCAACACTCCGCGCGGCACCCGGACCACCTTCCTGCTCGACCGCGCGATCGGCTACCAGGCCTCGGGCATCACCATGGCCATGTTCGAGATCGGTCCGGGCCGGGCCCAGTCGATGCACCGTCATCCGGGCGAGGCCTGGCTGTATGTGGTGGAGGGCTCGGGCGAGAGCTATCTGGGCACCGAGCCCGAGGGCGGTCAGCGGCACCCGTGGAAGAAGGGCGATCTCATCGTCGTCGACCACTTCCTGTGGCACCAGCACATCAACACCGATCCGTCGCGCACGGCGAAGGTCGTCCGTATCCATATGTTCGACAGTCTGCTGGAGACGATGCGGGCGCTGTGCGATCCGCTGGTGCTCTTCGAGGAGCCGCCGGACCATATCCGCGACGCGCAGGCCGGTGACCCGTCGACCATCGAGTGGCCGGAGCTCCAGCGGCCCACCTGGCCATGAGCGGAAGGCGGACACCGTGATCGCGGCACTGCCCCATGGTGTGGCGGGAATCCACGCGCTGCCCGCCGGCCATCACGACGGACCGTGGGACGCGGTGATCACCGACCCACGGATCAAGGAACGGCTGCTCGCGACCGCTGTCCTCGTGCTCCGGCACGGGGCGCGGCTCGCGGGCTCCGCCGTGGCCCCGCACGGTCTCGTGGTGCTCGCGGGACCGCCTGGCACCGGCAAGACGACGCTGGCCCAAGGGCTCGCGCAGGCCGCCGCGCGGACACTCGCGCCGCACGGCGCGACCACACTGGTCGAGGTCGATCCGCATGCCTTTCCCAGCGAGATGCTGGGCGAGAGCCAGCGCTCGGTCTCCCGGCTCTTCCGCGAGACACTGCCCGAACTGGCCGCGCGCCGTCCGCACACACTGGTCCTGGTGGACGAGGTGGAGGCGCTGGCCGTACGCAGACAGGCGGCCTCGTTCGACACCAATCCGGTCGATGTCCACCGGGCGACGGACGCCGTGCTCAGCGGTCTGGACGCGCTGCGGGCCGAACGTCCCGGCACGCTGCTGGTGGTCACGACGAACTTCGCCGAGGCGGTCGACGAGGCCTTTCTCTCCCGCGCCGACCTCGTCGTACGGACCGCCCTGCCGGACGAGTCGGTGATTCCGCTCATCGTGGCCGACTCGCTGCGTGAACTGGCCGCCCAGTGGCCCGCGTTGCGTCCGCTGGCCGAGGACACCTCGCTGCACCGGCGCATGGGCAAGCTGCTCACCGGTCTGGACGGGCGGCGGATACGCAAGACGGTGCACGGTGCGCTCGCCCTGCGGCTGGAGACGGCGCGCGAGCCGTCGCTGCTCGGTGCCGACGATCTGATCGCCGCGGCGGAGGAGAGCGCGGCGGACGGTTCCTCGGCCGGAGCATAGAACTTGCAACGGCCCGAACAGAAACGGAGGAGGCCGCGTCCCCGCCGGGGACGCGGCCTTGTCCGTTGTGCTGTGTCCGGCGGTCAGCGCTTGGTGTACTCGGGCGCGTCTTCCAGGAAGTGGACATTGTCGTAACCGAGGTGCTTGAACACTCGGTTCTGCGCGGAGAGAACACGTAGCGGTGTGCCGTCGGCCGCGAAGAGCTGGCAGATGTGGTTCTGCGGCACATAGAGGGTGTCGCCCTGGGTGATCTCGTACCGCGTGGGCTCCAGAGCGACCCGGGCGTAGTACTTCTCGGCGATCTCGGCCTCGACCTCCCACTGAAGGGCGTAGCCGCCGCCTTCGAGGACATAGAGGACCTCGTCGGCCATCTTCCAGTACTTGCCCGAGCGGCTGCCGGCGGCGATGTCGAGTTCGAAGGCGTCGATGGAGAAGATCCGGGCGTCGGCGCGCTCCGGGGAGGACATCACACGGACGCGGCCGAGCGGAGTGTTCTCCCACTTGGTGTCCGACACACTGATGACCTTCTTGCGGTCCAGAACGCCCGGCGTCCACACGGAGGACCACTCCTCACGGGGCCCGAACTCGGCCTCGCGCTTGACCGGACCGCTGCGGCCCTGCTGCCACAGGCCCATGAACATCCAGGTGCTCTTGGCCTTGACGACCAGCGCGGTAGCCGTCTCGTCGTACGGGTTGAAGTGACGGTGGACGGAGTCGGTGTGGACGAAGACGAGATCGTCCTTGGCCCAGTCGTAGCGCTGGTCGTCATGGATCTCGTAACCGCGTCCGCGCAGGATGTAGAAGGCCGCCTCGTTCTGGTGGCCGTGTCCGTGGTTGCTGGACTCCGGCGGCAGTTCCACGAAGTGGACCTGGATCGTCTGGGTGAGGAAGTCCTCGTCACCGGGGCCGACCCGCCACCAGGTACGGGACTGCTCGCTGTCGCCGGAGTGGCCGACCTTGGCGTCGTCGACGACCACGGAGTCGTCACGTACGCGGTCCACCGCGAGCTGCCGCTGACGGAAATCGTCCAGACCGTAGGTCTCGGACGTCAGGCCGCGGACGAAGACGCGCCCTTTCTTGCCCATGGGTCCTCCTGTGCTGTGCAGGCATGTGTGTGACGCAGTAGGTCAGTATCAGTGGTCTAACCATAATACCTGCGAGGGTCGCTGGTAACCCCTGGGACGGCATGGCGCCGGAACGGCCCGGCCCTCCCGGAAACAGCACGGCGCCCCATGACGGAGAGCCGTCATGGGGCGCCGGTCCGGCTCATCGGCCGGTGGAGTCACGGACTGAGTGGACTGCGGGAGTGGACTGCGGGAAAGGAAGAGACGCGTGGGACGACCGGTGTCACCCGGTGGTGTCACCCTTCGGCGTGCTCCTCCTTGACCCGGGACGCCGTCCGCTGGAGATGGGCGTTCATGGTCGCCGTCGCGGCATCGAGATCACGCGCGGCGACAGCCTCCACGAAGTCCCGGTGCTCCTTGGAGCCGAGCAGGCCCATCTGCGGTTCGACCGTCTGCGCCTGCCGGAGGCTCATCAGCAGCGGACCGTGGAAGGACTCCACCAGCATCTTGATCGCCGCGTTGTGCGTACAGGCCGCGACCCGGGTGTGGAAGTCCGCGGACAGCTCCATGGTGTACTCGCCGCGCTCCAGCGCCTCGGCGTGCTCGTCGCACATCACCCGCAGCGCGTCCAGATCCTCCTGCGTGGCCCGCTCGACGATCAGCGGGACGATGCCCAGCTCCACGACGAGCCGCGCCTCGGTGACCTCGGCGGCGGTCAGCGGCGACAGGGAGAGCAGAGTCGCGAGGCCCTCGCCCACCTGACGTGCGTCCGGTGTGGTGACAAAGGCACCGCCCCGGGCGCCGACCCGGATCTCCACGAGTCCGCTCGCCTCAAGGATGCGCAGCGCCTCGCGTACGGTCACACGGCTGACACCGAAGTGCACACACAGCTCGCGCTCACTGGGCAGCCGGTCACCAGGTTTCAGACGCTCTTCCTTCAGCAGAAGCCGGATCTGATCGACGATGACCTGGGAGACACGGCTGGAGGAAACGGTTTTGAACAGCTCTTCGGGCACGGGAAGTCGCCCGGCGGGCGTGTCGCCACCGGTCTTGACTGCCGGAGGCTGGCTCCTGGGTCGGGTTGGCATGCGCACAGTGTCCCATGGCCGACCGCTCGATTGACGGCTCTCCGAGCAATGGTTTAAGGTCATACCAAAATACCATCTCAATTTCTCCGGGAGAGCGCCCGATGACCGAGCGCAGGGCGGCGGACCGGCCCCGGCCATGGGAAACGGCTCCCAGTGAGCTGACGCCGGTCGAGTACGAAGCACTGCGCGAGCGCCTCGCCATCGCGTGCCGTGTGCTGGCCGTCACTGGTCTGGTCGAGCACATCCTCGGCCATGTCAGCGCGCGCGTGGGAGCCGGGACCTTGCTGGTACGGGGACGTGGCCCTCGCGAACGAGGGCTGGCCTTCACCGTCGTGGACGACATCCAGGAGGTCGGCCTCGACGGCCGCAGGACCGGCGCCCAAGGCCGGAGCCACCACGCCGAGGACGTGAGCACCGACGGCTGGGCGGCGCCGAACGAACTGCCCATCCACACCGAGATCCTGCGCGCCCGGCCCGATGTCACCGCGGTCGTGCACGCGCATCCGCCCGCGGTCGTCGCCGTATCGGCCGCCGGACTCCCCTGGCTCCCGCTCATCGGCTCGTACGACATCCCCGCCGCGCGCCTGGCGCACGACGGCATACCCGTCTGGCCGCGCTCGGCACTGATCCGCCGCCGTGACCTGGCCGAACAGATGGCCGGCGCGCTCGGCGACCGACCCGTGGTGGTGCTCAAGGGACACGGTCTGGTCGCCGTCGGCGGCGGGGATCCCGCCGAGGCCGTCGCCACCGCCGTCACCCGCGCGCTGGCGGTGGATTCGCTGGCGCGGATCACCCTCGCGGTGGCCGGCACCGGTGCACCACTGCGGCCGGTGAGTGACGAGGACCTGGCCGAACTGCCCGATCTGGGCACCTCGTTCAATGTCGCGGCGATGTGGCGCCATCTGGAGGCCCGTGCCGCGAGTGAGGGCCTCCAGATGGCGCCGCCGTTGCGCTGACACGCGACGGCCCGTGCTCACATCCGTACCGAAGACGTCGTCAGGGCATCATGCGGTGATGGGTGTGGTCTGGGTGCAGTTCTTCCATTCGACCCAGGGACGCGCGCCGCCGCTCTGCGGGCCGGTGGCGTAGGTGGGATCGCCGGTGATGGTCTGTTCCTTGTG
>NZ_FMDK01000723.1 GCF_900091995.1 Streptomyces sp. MnatMP-M17 | reverse complement strand
GCTCCGGCGCCGCCTGGGCGGCGCTCGGCGGCTCGCGCACCGACGCGGACGGGCGCTGCAAGGACCTGCCGGCGCTGCCGGTGGAAACGGCACAGGTACGTCTCGACTTCGGGACCGAGGCGTATTTCGTCGGCAGAGACCAAGCCGGAGAGCAAGCCAGGGACCAAGCCGAGGCACAGCAGGACGCCTCCCGCGCACGGGACAGCGGCACATCGTTCTTCCCGGAGGTGACGATCACCTTCACCGTCACTCCCGGCGAGCACTACCACGTACCGCTGCTGCTCAGCCCGTTCGGCTACTCCGTATACCGAGGGAGCTAGCGAGCCATGCCCACGATTCTCGGCCAGAACCAGTACGGCAAGGCGGAGAACCGCGTCGTCAGGATCACGCGGGACGGCCGTACCCATCACATCAAGGACCTGAACGTCTCCGTCGCCCTCTCCGGCGATATGGCGGACGTCCACCACTCCGGTTCCAACACCCATGTCCTGCCGACCGACACCACCAAGAACACGGTGTACGCGTTCGCCAAGGAGTACGGCATCGAGTCGGCCGAGCAGTTCGGCATCCGTCTCGCCCGGCACTTCGTGACCGGCCAGGAGCCGATCCACCGGGCGCGTATCCGGATCGAGGAGTACGCCTGGGAGCGCATCGACACCTCCGACGGCATGGCTCACGACGGCGAGGTCTGGTCCGGCACGGCCGAGCAGCCCAGGCACTCCTTCGTCCGTACGGGCCAGGAGACACGTCTGGCCCAGATCACCTTCGACGGCGAGAGCTGGGAGGCCGTCTCGGGACTGACGGATCTGACGGTGCTGAACTCGACCAACTCCGAGTTCTGGGGTTACGCCAAGGACAAGTACACAACGCTCCGGGAGGCGTACGACCGTATTCTCGCGACCGACGTCTCCGCGCGATGGCGCTACCGCTGGTCGGGCGACGGTTCGAGTGACGGCTCAGGCCACGGCTCGGGTGACGGCGTACCGATGCCGGACTGGGACGAGTCCTACGCGCAGACGAAGAAGCACATCCTCCGGACCTTCGCCGAGACCTACTCGCTCTCGCTCCAGCAGTCCCTGTACCAGATGGGTACGAGCGTCATCGAGAACCGCGGTGAGATCGAGGAGATCCGTTTCTCCTTGCCGAACAAGCATCACTTCCTGGTCGATCTGGAGCCCTTCGGGCTGAAGAACGACAACGAGGTGTACTTCGCGGCCGACCGTCCCTACGGGCTCATCGAGGCCACCGTTCTGCGTGACGGAGCCGAGCCGCGCATCCCGGCCGACCTCACGCGTCTCCGATGAGCCCGATGAACCCTATGAGCCCGACCGGCCCAATGAGCCCGACGAGTCCGGTGGATGAGCCGGGCCGACGCCCGAAGGCAGGAAGAGGAAGAGGAATCGCCATGGCGGCTTCGCGCATCGTCATCGAGAACTGCGCCATCGCGACCGTGGACGCGCACGACACCGAGTACGCCTCGGGACATGTCGTCGTCGCGGACAACCGGATCGAGTCGGTCGGCGCGGGCCCGGCTCCGGCCGGTCTGGAGCGGGTGGTCCGCCGTATCGACGGCACCGGCCATCTCATCACTCCCGGCCTGGTCAATACGCATCACCACTTCTACCAGTGGATCACCCGGGGGCTCGCCACCGACCACAATCTCTTCGACTGGCTGGTGGCGCTCTATCCGATCTGGGCGCGGATCGACGAGCCGATGGTACGGGCGGCGGCGCGGGGCTCGCTCGCGATGATGGCCCGCGGCGGAGTCACCACCGCCATGGACCACCACTATGTCTATCCGCGCGGTACGGGCGATCTGTCGGGCGCGATCATCGGGGCCGCCGCGGAGACGGGCGTACGGTTCACTCTCGCCCGTGGCTCCATGGACCGCGGGATCTCGGACGGCGGACTGCCTCCGGACTTCGCCGTGGAGTCCCTCGACGGCGCGCTCGCCGCCACCGAGGCGACCATCGACCGCCACCACGACACCGCTTTCGACGCGATGACCCAGATCGCGGTCGCACCGTGCTCGCCGTTCTCCGTCTCCACCGAACTGCTCGTGGAGGGCGCGGAGTTGGCCCGGCGCAAGGGCGTGAGGCTGCATACGCACGGCAGTGAGACCATGGAGGAGGAGCAGTTCTGCAAGGAACTGTTCGGGATGGGCCCCACGGACTACTTCGAGTCGACCGGCTGGCTCGGCTCCGATGTGTGGATGGCCCACTGCGTCCATATGAACGACTCCGACATCGCCGCGTTCGCGCGTACGGGCACGGGCGTAGCGCACTGTCCGTCCTCCAACGCCCGCCTCGCCGCCGGGATCGCCAGGGTTTCCGACATGCTCGCGGCGGGTGTTCCGGTCGGTCTCGGTGTCGACGGGACCGCTTCCAACGAGTCGGGCGAACTCCACACCGAGCTGCGCAACGCGCTGCTCATCAACCGCCTCGGCGCACGGAGCGAGAGCGCCCTGAACGCGCGTCAGGCGCTGCGGCTCGGTACGTACGGCGGTGCTCAAGTCCTCGGCCGCGCCGATCAGATCGGATCGATCGAGGCGGGCAAGCTCGCCGATCTCGTGCTCTGGAAGCTGGACACGCTCGCGCATGCCTCGATCGCGGACCCGGTCGTCGCGCTGGTCCTCGGCGCCGCCGCGCCCGTCACGCTCTCGCTGGTCAACGGCGTGAGTGTGGTCGAGGACAACCGTCTGACCATGGTGGACGAGGACGCCATCGCCCGCGAGACACAGAGCGAGGCGCGGCGCCTCGCGCGGATCGCGGCGGAGGGCCGATCGGGCTGATCGTCCGGCCGCCTCGCCGCGCTCAGCGGCGGGACGGGGCTCAGCGGCGGGACGAGTACGGCTACGGCTACGGCTACGGGTACGGCACCGATGGAAGCCCTGGGTGCCGTACCCGCCGTCGTACTACCGACTGCGCCTTACGGCCGACTACGTCTGACGACCGGCCCGTTCAGCCGATCTCGTTCAGCCGATGTGGAAGCTGTCGCCGTAGACCTTCCAGTCCAGCGGCGGGTCCAGATTCAGATTGCCCTTGTTGAGGAACACCCGCTGCGCGGTGTCCACCCGGCTGGTGTCCTCGTGCGCCTCCTCCTGCTTCATCGCCCACACCCGGGCGTCGAGGAAGGCGTGCAGATACTGCTTCTCGTCGCCGCCCTGGGCCGGCGGCTTCGCCTTGGCCAGCGCGCGCTTGCGGATGTTGCCGAAGCTGGTGCTGTCGCCGCCGTCGCCGTGCATCACGATGGCGTCGTAGTACGCGAACTGCCCGAGCGTGCCGAGCTTGTCCTGCTTGGCGCGGTTCACGGCCGGGTTGAAGTAGACGCGGTCGCGCTCGTCGTTCTGCGCGGTCTTGAACGCGGAGTCCTTGGCCGCCTGCTTCCAGGCCGAGGTGAAGCCCGGGTCGAGGCCCTGGTGCGAGTCCGTGCCGTCGACCTGCCGCAGGGCGGGCAGATACGAGGCGAGCGCGTTGCCCGGCTTACGGCTGGTGTACAGCTCGACCAGGTCCAGCATGTCGCCCGTACCGGAACAGAATCCGATGATGCCGGCGGTGTAGCCGCGGCCGTCGCCGATGTCTTCGATGTAGCCG
>NZ_FMDK01000294.1 GCF_900091995.1 Streptomyces sp. MnatMP-M17 | reverse complement strand
GAGCAGCCGCCCGACGGCCGGATCGCCGACCGGGCCGCCCGCCGGGCCACCCACCGCGCCGCCGACCGGTGCGGTCTGCGGTGGCGCGCCCTGTGACGGCGCGCCCTGTGGCGGAACCTCAGCCCGTGCCGCATTCGGTGGCTGAAGTACGTAACTGGTCGGCTCGTCCACCCGTCCCCCGTCGTTGGTCATGCGCACATCCTTACGAAGAGTGGTTGCGGTCGCCACCGTGAAAGCCGAGCGGATGCAGAGCCGTGACAGTGGAAGGGAATGCGGAAGTGAATGTGACAGCGGGCGTGGTGAGTTGTCGGCGCACGAGGTCAGCGCACGGGAGTGGGCACAGGCGTGCGCGCCGGGACGGGTACGAAGGAGTCGAGCGCGGTGTCGAAGTGCGCCCGCGCCGTGTCGAGTCCGTCCAGCGGGGCCGAGACCCAGACGTCGTACATCCGGCCGTCCTGGTCCCAGCAGAGGTCGAAGGTGTGGCGCTCGCCCTCCTTCCGTGAGAAGCCGTTCCAGGTGAACTCCCAGAGCGCCGCCGGAAATCCATTGTGTGTGGTGGGTGTGACACTGCCGTCGTGGTACCCGGGATTGGTGTCCGCGCCACCGGCGTCCGCCAGCCGCATGGCTCCGGCCGGACCGGCCGGGATCGCGCCCTGGACGCGGACGCCGATGCGGAACGCGCCGTCGGGCGACATGTAGAAGACGCGTTTGTCGTCGTGGTAGCGGCTGAATCCGTCAGCGACGGCGAGAGTGAAGCCCATCGGGTCGTTGACGAGGTGATAGCCGGGAGGAGCGGGCGCCGCCGAGGCCGCGGGCGTCCGTCCGGCACTCGCCGGAGGTGTGGTGCCGGACGTGGGCCCGGAACCGGCGCCGACATCACCGTCGTCGGTCGCGTCGGTGTCGGTGGTGGCGTGGGACGTACGGCTCGGGCGACCGTCCGTACGGTCTCCTTCGCCCGGACCGTTCCGGAGCAGAACCACGGACAGGGCGCCCGCGCCGACCAGCAGGGCGACCACCGCGCACGCGACGAGTACGGTACGGCGGCTGCGGCGGCCGACGGAGTCCGCGGGAGCGGGCGCCGGCGCGGGCGAGGCCGGTGACGGAAGCGACGGACGCGGTAAGGACTGGCCGGACGCTACGGGCAAGGGCGGTGCGGGCAAGGGCGCTACGGGCAAAGACGGTGCGGGCAAGGGCGGTACGGGCGCTCCCGTGGTCACGTACTCGCGCAGCAGCCGTTCCGCGCCCGCCGCGTCGAGCCTGTTCGCCAGATCACGCTCCAGCAGCCCTCGCACGACGGGCAGCAGCGGCCCGGCCGCGGCGGGCGGCCGGATCTCGGCCTGCACCACCGCATGCAGCACTCCGGCCAACGAGTCGCGGTGGAAGGGCGATTCACCGCTCAGCATCGCGCACAGCAGCGCGCCGAGCGACCAGAGATCCGATGCCGGACCGGCCACATCGCCGTCCAGTACCCGCTCGGGAGCGGTGTACTCGGGCGAGCCCACGAACGAACCCGGATCGGTGATTGTCGTGGCGCCCACCAGCCGCGCGATCCCGAAGTCCGTCAGCACGACCCGTCCGGTGCCCTCCTCCAGCAGCACATTGGCGGGCTTGAGATCGCGGTGCAGCACCCCGAGCTCATGCGCGGCGCGCAGCGCGCCCAGCAGCGCGAGCCCGATCCGCGCCGCCTCGGGCGGGTCGACGGGTCCCTGGCCGGCCAGCCGGTCGGCGAGCGAACCGCCTTCGACCAGCTCCATGACGATGTACGGACGGCCGTCCTCCTCCACGACATCGTGGACGACGACCACATGGGGATGTTTGACCCGGGCGACGGCACGCGCCTCGCGCAGCGTCGCGATGCCCTCGCCGTCGTGTGCCGCGTGGAGTTCCTTCACCGCGACGCGTCGGCCGAGGAGGTCGTCGTCGGCCCGCCATACGGTGCCCATGCCACCGCGCCCGAGCCTGGTGCCGAGCCGGTAGCGCCCGGCGATCAGCCGCGCGTCCTGGGATGGGGACGGAGACGGAGACGGAGACGGAGACGGAGAGGGGGATGGGGACGCGGGCCAAATTGGGGACGGAGATTGCTGACTCTCCGAAGGCTGTGTGCCGCCCGGGGGCCGGTTATCGCCCAAAGGCCGCTGACCGCCCGTAGGCCGCCGGTTGTCCAAGGGCCGACCGCTGTCCGCGGGCTGCCGGTCGTCGGGCAATACCGTCCCCTTCCGCTCACTGGCCGGAATCGCCGGGCGGCGGCTGCCAGCTCTGCAGCACGGCGTCGAACTGCTTGCGCGTCGTCGCCCAGTCTTCCTCAGGACCGGACATATAGATCGCGTACTCGGTGCTGTTGTCGGCCGAGAAATAGATCTGGTCGATCGCGTGCCGCGGGCCCGGCTGGCCCTTTTCCTCGATCCAGGTGAATTCCCAGAGAGCCGCTTGCGTCTGGCGGCGGAACGTGTTGGGAGCCAGTTTGACGCGTGCGTACTCCGGCAGCCGCTGAAGACTCTGCTCCAGGCTCAGCATGTGCAGATACGGATTCTCGAACTCGGGCGCGCCGACGCTGATCCGGATGAGATGGCGGCCGTTGTCGGGAGTGAAGTCGATCTGGTCGCCGTCCATCTGGCGTTCCCATCCCGGCGGGACGCTGAGGCTGAAGCCCTCGGGAGCCTCGACGCGCTGCCAGCCGTCGGTTATGGAGCCGGAGCCGCCGCCGTCCGCGCCGCCGCCCTGGTCCGTGCCGCCGTCTCCGCCCGCGCCGTTGCGGTCGTCCGTACCGGCGCTCTCGTTCGTACCGGCACTCTCGTTCGTACCGCCGCTCGTCGGCTGACCGCCCGTGGTGCCCGCGCTCTGTGAGCCGTCGCCCTTGCCGTCATCGCTCCCGGCGTACTGGAGAGCGGCGTAGCCGGCACCGCCGCCGAGGACCGCCGCGAGGACGACGGCCACGGCCGTCGTACGCCAGCGGCGACCGCGGCCGGGCCCGAGTGCGGGTACGGGCCCGGATACCGGTACTGGCCCGGGTACGGGTACGGGCGCGGGTACGGGTACAGGCGCGGGCGCTACGGAGGACACCGGCGCGGCGGCCGACCACCGGTCGCCGTTCGGCATGATCTGCGTCGGTGCGTACGCCTGCGCCTCGTCGGACCGACGTCCCTCCAGCACCGCGCGCAGCATCCGCTCGGTCTCGGCCGCTCCGGGCCGTCCCGCCGGGTCCTTGCACAGCAGCGCGGCGATCACGGGCGCCAGCGGTCCCGCCTGACCCGGGCGGTCCGGCTCGTCCGTGACCACAGCCTGCATGGTGGAGAGCGGTGAGGAGCGACGGAACGGCGAGGTGCCCTCGACGGCCGTGTAGAGCGTGACGCCCAGCGACCAGAGGTCGGAGGCGGGGCCCGGATCGCTGCCGCGTACCCGTTCGGGCGCCAGATAGTCGATGGACCCGATGAGTTCACCGGTCCTGGTGATGGTGGAGTCACCTTCGATCGCCGCGATACCGAAGTCCGTGAGCAGTACGCGGCCGTCGCGCGCGAGCAGCACATTGCCCGGCTTCACATCGCGGTGGAGCACACCGGCGGCATGGGCGGCACCGAGCGCGCCCAGCACCTCCAGCCCGATCCTGGCGGCCTCACGGAAGTGGACAGGACCCGATTCCTTCGTGGTGTCGGCGAGCGAAGGGCCGTCGACGTACTGCATGACGATCCACGGCCGGTCGTCGTGGTCGAGTACATCGTGGACCATGACCACACCCGGATGGGTGATACGCGCGGCGGCCCGCGCCTCCTTCTGGGTGCGCTGGTGCAGTACGGCCCGGTCGGCCTCGGAGACATAGCGTCCGGCCGTCAACTCCTTGACGGCGACGGTCCGGTGCAGGACCTCGTCATGCGCGCGCCACACCTTGCCCATGCCGCCCGCGCCGATGGTCTCGCCGAGCCGGTAGCGCCCGGCGAGCACCAGCCCCGTACCCGTACCGGCGCCTGTACCAGCGCTCGCACCTGTACCCGAACCCGCGCCCGTGCTCTGTGAATGGTCCACGTCCCCCGCCCTGTTCCTTGGGAACCACAGGTTACGGAGGCGACGCGCGGACACGGAACCTCGGGTCGCGCACGGAAACAGCACTGTGACGCGGGAACGCGCCGCCACAGCACCGGCCGGCACCGCCGCCAAGGGCAGCGACCGCTCAGCCCGTCACCTGGTAGGCGGTCGTGGCCTGTTGGTAGATCTCGTCCACCTGGTCACGCTGGCTGTCGGGACCGATCACCTGGATGATGTGGTACCGGCCGTCGACGATCATGGCCAGATTCCGTACGAAGACCTCGCGCCCGCTGCTGTCCTGCCAGGTGTACTGCCCTTCCGCCATGGCCTGCCGGCCCACGTCTATCCGGCGCAGACCGGAGGCCGTGGCCCAGGAGGAGTCCCGGAAGGGCTGGAGCTCCCGCTCCTTGTCTCGCTGGTACACCATGGGATCGCCGCCGTTGTCCGCCACGCTGTCCCGGCCCGGGACAACGATCAGCGTGAAGTCGCCACCGACATAGCGGACTTGCCCGCTGTCGTTGATGGAGCTCCGCTGCCAGTCCTTGTCGACGCCGATCCGGAAGCCCTCCGGGTCGTCGCGCAGGACGTATCCGTCGGCGAGATCGACGGCGGAGCCGGAGGTCTGCGGAGCGGAGGTGTTGGGATCCGAGGGAGTGGGATCCGCCGTGCCCGTGCCCTTGCCGTCCGTGCTCTGGTCGTCCGGGGACTGCGGTGCCGAGGACGCGCCGGGCGTCGCCTCGCCCACGCTCTGGCCCTGCTGTCCCGTATCGGCCTTGGGCATGAACATCACGGCGTACACGATGGCGCCCACGAGCAGAAGCAGTATCAGCACCAGGAGGACACGGCCCAGGGAACGCGGGCCACGGCCGCCGCTCCTCCCGGACCTGTCCGGCCGCCGGTCCAGCCGCTCCGGCCGGTCGTACGACTCCTCGGACTCGTACGACCGCGGGTGCGGGCGCGCCTGTGCGTGCGCCTGCTCATGGGACTGCTGATACTCGGGCTCGGACGGGTGCTCGTGCTGGTGCTCCTGCTGATACTGCCGCTGCTCTTCGAGGCCGGCCCTGCCGCCCTTGTCCTTGCGCTCCTTGCCCTTCTTGTGCCGGTGACGTCCCGCGTCGCCCTTGCGCCCACGGCGCCTGCGTACCAACTCGCCGCGCCGGCGCACTATCGGCAGCCGTGTCTCGTCCGCCGGTATCGGTACGACGTCCAGACCGGCCTCCGGCTCGGGCGCCGACCGGACGAGCGAGCGCAGCCAGCCGCGCAGCTCCTCGAAGTCCGGCCGCTCGGTCGGGTCCTGACGCAGCAGCGACTCGACCACGGGACGCAGCGGGCCGCACTCCTCGGCGAAGGCGGGCGGCTCGGCGCAGACGAGCTGGACCAGCTCGACGGCGCTCTCCTCCGGATAGGGAGCATGTCCCTGCACCGCGCGGTAGAGCAGCGCCCCGAGCGCCCATAGATCGGTGGCAGGCCCGATGGGCGGCGCGAGCTGCCAGTTCTCGTGCACGGGGCCCGCCTGCTCGGGCGCCCAGCGCTCCGTGACCGCTCCGACGACCGCGATACGGGCCTGCCGCGCGCGCTCGGCGGCGAGTGGCGTCGCGGGACCTCGGTAGGCGGGCACGGAGCCGCTCGCCACGATGTCGTCCCACCGCCCGGCGCCCACGCCAGGTCCGGCC
>NZ_FMDK01000848.1 GCF_900091995.1 Streptomyces sp. MnatMP-M17 | reverse complement strand
CACCGGCGGCTGAGGCGCCGGCAGGGCTGAGGCACCGGCGGCCGATCGCCCCGATCACTCTTCCTGGGCGCGCTACCCGGTCCCTGTCGGGGCGCACCAGGGTCCCGGTCCCGGGGGCGCCCCGGGACCGGTACGGAGGTCAGCCCGCGAAGGCCTCGCAGACCGCCCCGTACTCCCTTGTCCACCACACCGCGAGGGCCGACACCGCAGCGAACAGCGGGTCGGCCCTCCGGTCGTCGAGCTGATAGCGCCAGCGCAGCACCCAGAAGTCGTTCAGCCGCTCCCACCACACCCGGTGGACGGCCGCGGCCAGTTCGGAGGCGGCGGCTCCGGCGGCGCGGCGGTAGGCGCGCGCGTACGCCCGTACCTTCGGCAGCTCCAGCTCGCCCGTCGGCCGTACGAAGAAGATCGCCGCGGCCCGTACGGCCTCCTCGGCCCGTGGCTGTACGCCGAGCCGGTCCCAGTCGACAATCGCGGCCGGCTCCCCGTCCCGGTAGAGCAGATTCAGCGGATGGAAGTCGCCGTGCACCCAGCCCGTGGCCGGCTCGGCACCCGGGCGCGGACGGCGGTGGGCATGGCGTTCCAGCAGATCGCGGCGTTCCACGAGACGGTGTTCGGCGAGGGCGTCGAAGGGATCCCGAGGCGTACGGCCACGGGCCAGCGCCAGCAGTTCGTCGATCAGCTCGAAGGTGTCGGCCGGGTCAGGGCTGTCGTAGAGGCTGTCGTACGCGAGCGGCGCGGGATCCGGCTCCATCACCCGCTCCAGACTGGTGTGCACCCGGCCGAGGAGCCCGCCGAGGTGCCGTGATTCGACGGCCGTGAGCTGGGCGCCGTCGCGATGGCGCCCTTCGACCCAGGGATGCAGGGCGTAACAGCGGCCCTTGATGACCGAGACGGTGTCGCCGTCGGCGTTCTCGACGGGCGGTGCGACGGGCACGCCGAGCGTCTGGAGCCGCTGGGTGGCGCGGTGCTGGCGTGTGATGGCCTGGTGATCGCCGTCGAGATGGTGCTTGAGGAAGTAGGAGCCGCGCGTGGTGCGGACCCGGTAGCCGTGATTGAGCAGCCCTTGGGCGACAGGTTCGCAGGACAGCGGCTCGCCCGTGTTCCGGTAGCGGCGGAGCAGCGTACGGATGGGAGGAGCGGAATGACCGGCGCGCGCGCCGGGGATCGCGGTGGCTAAGGGTAACACCGGGCTTACGGGACCTACGGGACCTACGGGTCTTACGGGGCTTACGGGGACTGCGAGGCTTACAGAGCCGGCGGGACTTGCGGAGCCGGCGGGACTCGCGGGGCTTACGAGGCTTACGGGAACAGGGCTTGCGTGGTTTGCATGGCTGGCACGAGCGGCAACGGGCTGAGGGATGACAACGGTCGCAGCAGGCGCAGCGATTTCATATGAGCGCGGCACTTGCCAGATGTTAGATCACGCAGCGTGTTGGCTACGTCGCTCTCGGGAATAGTCGAGCATATGTACGGTGACGAACTGTGGTACAAGCCGCATATACACCGGATCGAACGGTTCTCCGTCCACCCGGTGCGGGCCTCCGCCGAACAGTTCCAGCTCAGGAGCCGTCGGCTGGATGATCTCGGCCGTCCCTGTGAACTGCACCGACCAGCGGTCGGGCTCGTCGCTGCTGAAGTTGTCCGCGCCGTACGCCACCACTCCGCCGCCGCAGGCCCGGTGGTAGCCGTGACCGGCGTGCATCCGCAGCAGGACCGAGCCGCCCGTGACCACATGGCGGGCGGGAGCCACGAACGGCATGGCCCGCATGCTCGTCGCGACGCGTCCGTACGACACGCGGGTGAGCAGCTCTATGGCACGGATTTCCTCGGTGGACATGTTGTCCACTCTCCGTCACGGAACCGCCTTGTCAACAGAGGACGCGGCCCTTCAACCGAGGGACGTTGGTCCCGGTTAGGGCAGGGCCTGACGCGGTACCACGGCCGACCGGGTGACCCAACGCAACAGGTGACCCAGGTGGCCGGCTGACCCGGGTGCCCACATCCGGCCGGCTCCGCCGCGCCGCCGGCTCAGTTCTTCTCCGCCTGGAGGCGCGCCACATAAGCCGCCGCCTGGGACCGCCGCTCCATCCCCAGCTTGGAGAGCAGGCTGGAGACATAGTTCTTGATCGTCTTCTCGGCGAGATGCAGCCGCTCGCCGATCGCCCGGTTGGTCATGCCCTCGCCGATCAGATCCAGGATCTTGCGCTCCTGGTCCGTGAGCGCGGCCAGCTTGTCGTCGCCCTTGGGGCCGCTGCCGCTGCGCAGCCGCTCCAGCACCCGCGCCGTGGCCACCGGATCGAGCAGCGAGCGGCCCGCCGCCACGTCCCGTACCGCCGTCAGCAGCTCGTTGCCGCGGATCGCCTTGAGTACATAACCCGAGGCCCCGGCCATGATCGCGTCGAAGAGCGCCTCGTCGTCGGCGAAGGAGGTGAGCATCAGACACTTGATGCTCTCGTCCTGCGAACGGATCTCGCGGCAGACCTCCACTCCGCTGCCGTCCGGCAGCCGGACGTCCAGCACGGCCACATCCGGGCGCGTCGCCGGGATCCGTGCCATGGCGTCCGCCGCCGTGCCCGCTTCGCCTACGACCTCCATGTCGTCCTCGACGGAGAGAAGTTCGTAGACACCCCGACGGACGACTTCATGGTCATCAACTAGAAATACCGTGATTTTTCCTTCTTGGTGCACAGAATTCAGTCTCACACACTGACTTCCTCCCTGCCCTTCCCTGCCGCAGATCAGCGGGATAACGTGCCGTTGTTCCGGCGGCCTGCGAGGCTGTGACCAGTGGTTGTTCCAGACTTTGTCGATTTACTTGGAAATCCAAGCAAAATTGCAGGTCAGATGGGGTTTCGCAGTATTGCGGCCCACTGGGTAACGTGCCTGTGACAGAGCGCTCGCCGGGGCACCTGTCACGCCTGTCCCGACCGCGTCGCACCCACCCCGTGCCCGTGGCGGGTCCAGGCGAGCCGCACTGGTTCCCGGCGGATCCCGGGGGCCGGACAGACGGAGGAGCACGCACGTGACCGTGGAGAGCACTGCTGCCGCGCGCAAACCGCGACGCAGCAGCGGCACCAAGCGCGCCAGCGCGAAGAGGACGCCGCAGCCGCAGAGTTCCGAGCCCCCGCTCGTACAGCTGCTCAGCCCCGAGGGCGAGCGCGTCGAGCATCCGGACTATCAGATCGACCTGACGGCGGAGGAGCTGCGCGGGCTGCACCGGGACATGGTCCTGACCCGCCGTTTCGATGCCGAGGCCACGGCGCTCCAGCGCCAGGGCGAGCTGGGACTGTGGGCGTCGCTGCTGGGCCAGGAGGCCGCGCAGATCGGTTCGGGCCGCGCGCTGCGCGACGACGACTATGTCTTCCCGACCTACCGTGAGCACGGCGTCGCCTGGTGCCGTGGCGTCGATCCCACCAATCTGCTGGGCATGTTCCGCGGTGTGAACCACGGCGGCTGGGACCCCAACAGCAACAATTTCCATCTCTACACGATCGTGATCGGCTCGCAGACGCTGCACGCCACGGGCTATGCCATGGGCGTCGCCAAGGACGGCGCGGACTCGGCCGTGATCGCGTACTTCGGTGACGGCGCCTCCAGCCAGGGCGATGTCGCCGAGTCGTTCACCTTCTCGGCGGTCTACAACGCGCCGGTCGTGTTCTTCTGCCAGAACAACCAGTGGGCGATCTCCGAGCCGACCGAGAAGCAGACCCGGGTGCCGCTCTACCAGCGCGCGCAGGGCTACGGCTTCCCGGGCGTCCGGGTCGACGGCAATGACGTACTGGCCTGTCTGGCCGTGACGCGCTCCGCGCTGGAGCGGGCGCGCCGGGGCGAGGGACCCACACTGGTCGAGGCGTTCACGTACCGCATGGGCGCGCACACCACCTCCGACGATCCGACCAAGTACCGCGCGGACGAGGAGCGCGAGGCCTGGGAGGCCAAGGACCCGATCCTGCGGCTGCGCCGGTATCTGGAGCGGGAGGGCCACGCGGACGAGGCGTTCTTCACGGCTCTGGACGAGGAGAGCGAGACGCTCGGGAAGCGGGTACGAGAGGTGGTACGGGCGATGCCCGACCCGGACCCGATGGCGATCTTCGACCATGTCTACGCCGACGGGCACACGCTCGTCGACGAGGAGCGTGCGCAGTTCGCGGCGTACCAGGCGTCGTTCGTGGACGCGGATCCGGCTGCGGACGCGGCGATCGCCGCGGCGGGCGTCACGGGCGTGGCCGGTGGTGCCGGTGGCGCGGGCGCTTCCGGTGGCGCGGGTGTTCACGAGGGGGATCGCTGATCATGACCGTACAGAAGCTTCCGATCGCCAAGGCGATCAACGAGTCGCTCCGCAAGGCCCTCGACACCGACCCCAAGGTTCTGATCATGGGCGAGGACGTCGGCAAGCTCGGCGGTGTCTTCCGCGTCACGGACGGGCTCCAGAAGGACTTCGGCGAGGGCCGGGTCATCGACACGCCGCTCGCCGAGTCGGGCATCGTCGGCACGGCCATCGGTCTCGCGCTGCGCGGTTACCGCCCGGTGGTGGAGATCCAGTTCGACGGTTTCGTCTTCCCGGCGTACGACCAGATCGTCACCCAGCTCGCGAAGATGCACGCCCGCGCGCTGGGCAAGATCAAGCTGCCCGTGGTGATCCGTATCCCGTACGGCGGCGGCATCGGCGCGGTCGAGCACCACAGCGAGTCGCCCGAGGCGCTGTTCGCGCATGTGGCCGGTCTGAAGATCGTCTCGCCGTCCACGGCGTCGGACGCGTACTGGATGATGCAGCAGGCTATCCAGACCGATGATCCGGTGATCTTCTTCGAGCCGAAGCGGCGCTACTGGGACAAGGGCGAGGTCAACACCGAGGCCATCCCGGGCCCGCTGCACCGGGCGCGGGTGGCGCGGGAGGGAGCGGACCTCACGCTCGTCGCGTACGGCCCGATGGTGAAGGTCTGTCTCGAAGCCGCCGCGGCGGCCGAGGAGGAGGGCAAGTCGCTGGAGATCGTCGATCTCCGCTCGATGTCCCCGATCGACTTCGACACGATCCAGACGTCGGTGGAGAAGACGCGCCGACTGGTCGTGGTGCACGAGGCGCCCGTTTTCTACGGCTCGGGAGCGGAGATCGCCGCCCGGATCACGGAACGGTGCTTCTACCATCTTGAAGCACCGGTGCTGCGGGTCGGCGGCTACCACTCGCCCTATCCGCCGGCCCGGCTGGAGGACGAGTACCTCCCGGGCCTGGACCGGGTGCTCGACGCCGTCGACCGCTCGCTCGCGTACTGAGGAGTGCCGTGACCATGACTGCTGATACCTCCACCGGCCCATCGGCTGCCGGCGCCCCGGACCGCTACCGCGAGTTCAGGATGCCCGATGTGGGCGAGGGCCTGACCGAGGCCGAGATCCTCAAGTGGTACGTACAGCCGGGCGACGCGGTGACCGACGGCCAGGTGGTGTGCGAGGTCGAGACGGCGAAGGCGGCCGTCGAGCTGCCCATTCCGTACGACGGCGTGGTGCACGAGCTGCGGTTCGAGGAGGGCACGACGGTCGATGTCGGCGTGTCCATCATCACGGTGGATGTGGCGCCGGGGAGCGGTGAGCCGGCCGAGGCGGCGCCGGCTGGACCCTCGTTGCCCGCGGCTGCCGAGGGACCGGCCGCCGAGGAGCCGACGGGCCGTCAGCCGGTGCTGGTCGGCTACGGAGTGGCGGAGGCGTCCACGAAGCGGCGCCCGCGCAGGGGAGCGTCCGTACCTGAGCAGGCGAGCGCTTCTGTCTCCGCTGCCGCTGCCGCCGCGATTCAGGCGGAGCTGAACGGCCGTGCAACGCCGGTCGTGGGTGCGCCCAGTGGCGGACGGCCGCTGGCCAAGCCGCCCGTGCGCAAGCTCGCCAAGGATCTCGGAGTGGACCTGACGACGGTCACGCCGTCGGGCCAGGACGGGATCATCACCCGCGAGGACGTGTACGCGGCGGTCGCGCCGACGGAGCAGGTACGGGAGCCGCTCCCGGCGACGGTGCCTGTGACAGCGGCGGCAGCGGCAGGGGGG
>NZ_FMDK01000708.1 GCF_900091995.1 Streptomyces sp. MnatMP-M17 | reverse complement strand
CACCACAGGCGCGCACACGACCTGCGCCGCACCGGCCGCCGCGAGCGCCTCGGCCACCCGGTCCGGCACTCCGCGCCGCCGCAGCGCGTCGCTCCACCGAGGCGCGATGGTGAGCAGCGCGCCGGTGGCCAGTACGGAGAGGAGAAAGCCGTAACTGCGCGCCAGCCATGGGTCGTAGAGCACCAGCAGCAGGACGGCTGCGGCGAGCGCCGGAATGAGCGTCCTGCGACGGCCCGTGCCGATGGCGAGAAGAGCGATCAGCCCACAGGCCGCTGCCCGCAGCACACTGGGCTCCGGCCGGCAGACGATCACAAAGCCGAGCGTGAGCGCGCCGCCGAACAGCGCGGTCCACCGCAGCGAGATCCTCAGCCGTGGCGCGAGCCCGCGCCGCTCGGCTCTTATGGCCAGCCCCGGTGGCCCGATCAGCAGAGCGAGCACCACGGTCAGATTGCTTCCGGAGACGGAGAGCAGATGCGTGAGATCGGTCGCCTTGAACGCGTCGTGCAGTTCGGGCGGCACACGTGAGGTGTCGCCGACGACCAGTCCCGGGAGCAAGGCGCGGGCATCGGGTTCGAGCCCTTCGGTCGCCTCACGCAGTCCGGCGCGCAGGTCACCGGCCATGCGCTGGACACGCGTCGGCTGCCCGATCAGGTGCGGCGGTCCCTTCCCTTCCACCCGCAGGGCCGCCGCGTAGGGATCGTCCGTGTGCAGCGGCGGCGAGAGCCGCCCGGTCACCCGCAGCCGGGTGGAGGGCAGCAGCCGCTGCCATCGGCCCGCGTGCTCGCCAGGTCCGGAGAGCACCAGAACAGGTGTCCTGCCCATGGTGATCCGGCCGTCGGGTCCCGTCAGCCGGATGAGATCCGCGTCCAGGACGAACCCACCGCCGGACATCCGGTCCCCGAGGACTCTCGGGCGCGTGGGCCGGGGATCGGAGGTGACCGTCAACTCCGCGGTGACCCGGGCATACCGCTCGGCAAGGCCCGGCACCGGCCCTCGGTGGGGATCCTCCGTGTGCAGCCCGGCGGACACCGCACCCGCCGCCGCGCACAGCAGCGCTCCCGCGACGGCGACACCACCCAGCCGCCGCCCCTGCCCCGCACCGGGCCGGGAGGACCGGGACCAGGACCGCACCAGC
>NZ_FMDK01000909.1 GCF_900091995.1 Streptomyces sp. MnatMP-M17 | reverse complement strand
GGGTTCGCGCAGAGGCCGCCTCTGTGCGAACCCGCCGCGGCCCGGGGCTGCTCCTCTGAGATCCCTGCCAGAGGCCGAGGCCGAGGGCGGGTTCGGGTGCGCGTGCGGAGGGGACGACGACGCCCGGTGGTCAAGGCCTCGTGGCGGTCGCTCCCAAGTACGCCGAGTCGTGGGCCCGGGGCTGCGACCCGGTCGGGACAGGCGGGTCCGCGCCGGCCCCGGCCGCGCCAGGCGCGGTGTCACGCCCCCCTGTCACGCCCGGTGTCACGGAGGGCTGCGTGTTACCTCTGACCTGGAGAGATGCCCGAATTCGGGGCCTGTTCCTCCAGGGCGTGACACCTCTAGATCCAACCCCAGCGCGCATGGTACTTCGGCGGCCAGTGTCCCGTGCCACTGATCGTCGACCGGTTGTCAGTGAAGGTGACCAACGCGAGTTTGTGTCATCGAAGTTGGACCGCCCCCGTTGCCGCTGCCAGCAGCGGTTGTGCGGTCAGGAGATCAGGCAGCGAGCGGCGATGCCGCGCAGCGTGCCGGCGGCTTTCGCGGCGGCCATGGCCTCGGTGGTGGGCTCCCCGCGCAACGGGCCGCAGAGGATGACCGGGCGCTGACCCTCAACCGTCGACCACAGGCGGTCGTCCAAGGGGATGCCGGCGCCCAAGTCGAACAACTCGTTTTGGACTGCGGTCTGAGCCTCGTCGAGACGGACGATCCGCATGACACGGCGGGCGCTACCGTCGATGGAGACGACCCATCGGGGGTCACGCTCCAAGATGTCCTTCCATACCGGCCATCCGAGCCCGGAGAGGTCATCGAGCTCCCCGACCGGGGTGCGCGGCTCCAAGCTCAGTTTCAGCAGCCAGCCCGCCGGCTCGATGTGGCTGCGGGAGAGGACGAGGCCGAACGGGATCTCTTGCCTGGTTCCAGCCGTGCGGCTGCGGTCGATAGCCATGTCGAACAGGATCGCAACCGCGCAGCAACGATGCACGGGCCTTCACACAGACTGATGAACCATCCGCGATCCGCTTGCATCGCCTCCGCCGACCGCCAGCACGGCGCGCTAGACGGGAGAGCGCTCAATCCTCGGTGACACGAACTTGCATCGGTCAGCCTTCGGTGGCAATCAGTCAAGATTCGGTGGCGCAGGACAGCCAGGACGTCGGCTCCCAGACATTCGCCTACGCGGGGACCGCTGACGAGGCGCTGAAACAGCTCGATGAGATGTATGGGAGATGGAACGCGGGGGTCCGCAAGCTCTCGGACGTTGAACTGGACAATCCGCCCACGGTGGGTCCCGAGCGGTTTCCCATGGAGAACAGGGTCCTGCACGTCAACAGGGAGCTGATCCATCACGGCGCCGAGATTTCCCTGCTGCGCGACCTCTACCGCTGGCAGGACGGAGCCGTACCGCACCGAATATGACTTTCGGTAACCGGCGATCGAGCTTCGGAAACTTACTACGTTCTTCTTCGGGACAGGACAGCGTCATCTTCCGTCGCCGATATGCCTTCTGGCGGCAGCGCTGGGAGCATGTCCGGCGCTGTGCCCTGCGGCTCCCTTCTGGCATAGGGCCTGAACAAACTGGGCAGCGCGGTGATTCACGGGATTCGTTGCGGGTCGGGGCGAGGGCGTCAGCCCTC
>NZ_FMDK01000147.1 GCF_900091995.1 Streptomyces sp. MnatMP-M17 | reverse complement strand
CTCCGGGAAACAGAAAGTGCTGGCTGAGATGGATCTCAACCAGCACTCTTCGGCATCCCGTGGGGTACCAGTATGTGTCCCAGAGGGGACTCAACTTGAACCCTGTGCTGGCGCGGTACGTCCGCGAACACGCAGGTCAAGGCTAGAACGAACTCGGCGCCCACGGCCAGGGCCACGCGGCCCGGCTACACCCCGGCGTCCTCACCAGGGCGTCGGGGCACCCCTCAACAACTAAACAGAGAACACACCCATGCAACCACCTACACAGCTAGGAGGTGATCTTCAAAGCGGCCCGCAGTCAGCGGACGCCACGAATCTCCCTCGCAACACGATCCTCATCGGGGACGTCCGCGAGCGCCTGGCCGATCTACCGGCCGCCTCCGTGGACACCATCATCACCAGCCCGCCGTACTACGGCGTCCGCGACTACGGCCATGACAAGCAACTTGGAGCCGAACCGGACGTCGACGGCTGGGTGAACGGCCTTCGGCTCGTCGCCCGTGATCTGGCCCGAGTCCTACGCCCACACGGCTCACTCTGGCTGAACCTTGGCGACAGCTACGCCCGCCGTCCGGCTGAGGGCGCCGCTCCCAAGAGCCTGCTGCTTGGTCCCGCACGGGTGGCGTTGGCCCTGGTCCGCGACGGATGGACGCTTCGCAACGAGGTCATCTGGGCCAAGACCAATCCCATGCCGTCGTCCGTCACCGATCGGCTAACCACGACGCACGAGCTGATGTACTTCTTCACTCGTTCGCCGCGCTACTACTTCGACCTCGACCCCATCCGACGTCCACTCCTCACCGGCAAGCGCCAGAACCCCAGCACCGCACCGAGCAGCTACCCGCCTGCTGGCATCGGGGCGGCGAACCGCAAGGGCTGGACACTCAACGACAACCGCGGGCTTTCTCGCCTGAAGGCCTCTGGCCTGTCGGGGCACCCGCTGGGGAAGAACCCCGGCGACGTCTGGACATTGCCGACCGCAGGCTTCCGAGGCGGTCACTTCGCCGCCTTCCCTATGAGCCTGGTGGAGCGTCCGCTCCTGGCGACCACCCCGGAACGAGTCTGTCCGACCTGTGGCGAGCCGTGGCACCGCGCCCTGGAGCGCCGGGACGGCCGTCTCCTGGCTGTCGGCGTGCTGGAGCCAACCTGCCGGTGCGAGGTGGACGGCGTGCCGGGAGTCGTACTCGACCCGTTCATGGGCACGGGGACAACCGCGCTGGCTGCCGAGAAGCACGGCCGCGACTGGATCGGCATCGAGCTGAATCCGAAGTACGCCGAGATGGCCGAGGAACGGCTTCGTGCTGAGCGCGCGAAGCGTCAGCCGCGAAAAGCAGCCTGACACCTCCCCGGTGTCATGCGGCCGTCGTCGTCATCTCAGCTCAGAGATGGCCGGCCGCACCAACACCGAGGAGGCTTCCGTGACCACGGAACCCCGCAATGGCGGCAGCGTGAAGACTCTGGGCATCAAGGTGCCCGACGCCCTCCACGCACAGTTCGCTCTCGTCGCCCAGCTCGACGGTATCTCCCTGGGAGACGCGGCCATCCGCGCGGTCGAGCTGTACGTCATCACCAAGAAGGCGGAGCCGGACTTCGCCGCCCGCGCCAAGGCTGCGCTCGAAGCGATCGAGCGCGAGGCAGCCGCCAGGCGCGGCGCAATCCAGGGCCTGTTCGGGACGGAAGACCCGACGGCCGAACCCGCCACCGAGACCACCACGTCGACGCGGCGTCGCAGCGGTGAGGCTTCCAAGTAAGAGCGGAAGCCCCTGCTAACCCGGAGCGGAGCGGCGGCCAACCGGCCGCCCTCCGCTCCAACGCATCACCTGCACATCAGACCGTTCCCCGGCTCGCAACGGGGAGCGGCCTGGTGTGGAACGGACCGCCCACCAGGCAACAGCCCAACGGTCCAGAAGCGAGCGGCAACCTTGATTACCGCCATCGTCATACCCGTCGATCCGGGTCAACCGATCCGGCTCCAGCAGTTCGAAACGAGCGACATCGACGCCTACCAGCAGATCGTGGGAGGCAACCTCCAGATCGTCGGCCTCGAACGGCCGCCGGCCGAGATGTACCTCAACGAGTCCGGCAAGCTGAACCGGATACGCGTCAACCACCGAGCAACCACGCTCGTGTGGGTGCACAACTCGGCGTTCCGAAACCACGACGTGATCGTGGGACCAGCGCTCATCGTCGGGCCGCCGAACCGCCACGGTGACGACACCTCGGCCCCGCGAGACCTCACCGACCTGCTGTTCAACAGCGAGCGCTACCGCGTCCAGCTCTGGACCGACAGCGCCTCAGGCTGGACGAGTGACCCGGAAGTGTTCACCGACTGGACGGAGGCGTACCGCTACGCCTTGCAGCAGGTCGAGACGCAAGAAGGCGCTCAGGAAGTCCGAGTCGTCGCCGAGCTGGCCGATGAACTGCGCGAGCAGTGGTTCAAGCTCGGCATCGAGAACCCGTGGATAAGCTCCGCGGACGACCCGCCGTTCACCCGGAACAGCTTCGTCGGCTGCTACTCCGTCGAGGAGCTGGAGCAGAACATCGGACACGGCAACTGGGCGATCGGCACCGCGTTCTACTACCGCGACCTGTGCTTCATCAATCAGGTCGAAGGCGGTGACGAGTGGCTGACCATCCGGCATGGGATCGCCTTCGAGTCCATGACGTTGGAACCGAGCATCGAGGAAGGAAAGTTCGCCCGGCTCATTCGTAGGCTACTGACCGCGTCCAAGACGCAGTGTCAGGCGCTCACGTACTGAGCAAAAGCCCGTCGCCCGAGCCACTACAGCTCTGGGCGGCGGGCCTACTTACATGCAAGGAATACCCGGCAGCAGCATTCAGATTGGCTTACTGGTCAAGCTGCAACGTTGTAAGTGACTTACGACGGCGTCCACCACGCGATGCTCGGCATCGCGTGCCTGCACAACCTCAACCTCGCCGGCTAGACGAGCGCGACCGCCCGAGGGCAGGCACGTCCCGAACTGCCGGGAGAGCATTTACGGGACAACCCTTAGCTCGGCCACCTTTTCCTGAGTCAGGCCGCTTTTCCGACGGCATTCAGCCAGTCGTCGCCCGAACTTTTGAAGAAAGTCACGACCACGCTGACCAGCGCCTTCACATGATCAAGCCGACTTTGCAACAGCCCTGACCCCCACAACACCAGGAAGGAGGAGAACCCCTTACCTCGGGCCGGTGGACCCCGACGCCCCCGCAGCGCATGCGAAGGCCCCGGCACCGACCGACCGGACAAACCAGGGCAAGACGCCGGATCGGCTAGACCGATCACACCTCCGAAGAGTCGACGTCAAACCCGGCACGAGACACCTATTCAGTATCGACGGTGCCGTAACGAGCATCCGTCCACTGGCGCTTGTAATCCTTTAGGGATGAATCCGAGATGGCAATGCGAAGCTGCGCCCGACGCTCCAGTAGACGATCAAGCTCCTGCAACCAGGCAAAACCCTGCTCCAGTAGCGCAGAAATTTGCTTCTGCTCTGATTCTGGCGGCAAAGGCACAAAGAGGTTCGCGAGCTGCTTCTGATTAATCTTCGGCATAGCGACTCGGTTCGCCAGGGTTGAAGCAGCTGTCACAAACGTCTCGCTCAACATGAAACCGTGAAGGTAGCCAACGTCAATGCTCGGCGTGATCGGATACATGTCTGCACTACAGAGTCCATCGAAGTCCACTCGAACGACCTTGGACAAGTTGGGTCGAATCTTGGAGTACAGGATTTGTCCAGCGAAGAAGTAGTGGTTGGCGCTCGTCACTCCGTCCTCACCTACGGTCCGACAGTTGAGCAGACGCCCGGTGGCCTTCTCCACGTTGTCGGGGGCCACGTGGATCGCGTCCTGATAGGAGCCAGGGTTCACAAGGTTGCTGGCGATCTCTGCAACCTCGCCGAACCGAGCCCACGCCCAGGTTGCGGGGATGGGTTCCTCGGGCTCTGTTGTGAAGTTCACCGCCCCCAGCAAGCGTGTCGTCGCCTTGCTCAGCGAACTCCTTAGGTTCTTTACGATGTCGTGGCCGCTTGCCTCACCCTCTTGTGACTGTGACAACAGGCCTCGGTAGGCGCCGAAGAGGAGCAAGTTTCGGAGCTTTGCGGTGACGCCGGGTAGCTCCAGCTCTGTCGTGAGGTTCGAGATGAAGGAGGTGCTGGGGTCCAATGTCGTGTCTGTGGTGAGCAGGTCGTAGAAGCCGCTTGTGATCTCGGAGATTGACTTGTTGACGATCGTCAACTCGTCAGCACTGCCCAAGCCCGACGCTGCGGGGTCCGCCTGCTGGTTCGGGTTGGCGATGTCGAGGTTATACCCACGATCCTTGATCGTCTGGATCGGCACCCGCCAAGCCTGGTCAGTCTCTTCCCGGTTGTCCCACCAAGCCCGCACACCGTCAAACTCAGAAGCCTTGATCGGGTTGGTCTTGCCGTATGCCTTGAGGTGGTCCGGGATGCGGTGCTCGAAGTACCAGGTCTCTTTCGTCGCTTCACCCTTGGTGAAGAACACCAGGTTCGTAGCGATATCAGTGTATGGACTGAAGGCAGATGGCGGGATACGAACGATCGTGTGGACGTTGCACTCCTTGAAGAGGCGTTCCTTCACACGCGTCGTGACGCCCTGGCGAAAAAGAAATCCGTCAGGCAGAACCATGCCGGCGCGTCCGCCATTGCAAAGCAAGCGGATGATCAGTACAAGGAACAAGTCAGCCGTCTCGCGTGTACGAACGTCAGCCGGGAAGTTCTGCTCGATACCGGGTTCCTCAACACCTCCGAAGGGAGGGTTCGTGACTACTACATCAACTTGGTCGCCGGGTCCGTAGTCACGAAGTGGGCGAGCGAGTGTGTTCGCACGACGCAGAGACGTCGGTGCGTCAACGCCGTGCAAGATCATGTTGGTGAGGCAGAGAACGTGGGGGAGCTGCTTCTTCTCGGTACCTCGGATCGAAGCTTGCAAGGTCTTCTCGTCGTCCGCCGTCTTGACCTGCTTGCGCTTGTGGTCGATGGCGTTGGCCAAGAAGCCGCCGGTACCGGTGGCCGGGTCAAAGACACGCTCATCGAGCAGAGGGTTAACCATCTCGACCACAAACTCAGTCAGCGCTCTGGGCGTGTAGAACTCCCCTGAGTTGCCAGCGCTCTGAAGGCCCTTCAGCAGCTTCTCGTAGAGATCGTTGAACTGGTGCCGGTCGGCCCGCACCGTGAAGTCAATCGAGTTGATCTTGTTGATCACCTGGCGCAGCAGCGTGCCGCTCTTCATGTAGTTGTACGAGTCCTCGAAGGCCTCGCGCACGATCAGGGTCCGCGGGTTGGTGCCGCCGCTCAGCTTGCGCAGCGCCGGGAAGAGGTCGTTGTTGACGAAGTCGTTGAGATCATCACCGGTGAGGCCTTCTTCGTCGCCCGCCCAGGCCCGCCACTGGTACTGCGCTGGGATCGCCGGCACGTAGCCCTCGGTCATCAGCTCCAGCTCCTGCTCGGTATCATCCAGGATCTTCAGGAAGATCATCCAGACGAGCTGGCTAAGGCGCTGCGCATCACCGTCCACACCCTGGTCTTGCCGCATGACGTCTTGGATGGACTTGATGAGCGTGGACGAAATCACTGCGCCTCCTGGTACAACTGCTGCTCAAGGTCATGCACGGCCTTGAAATAGGTCTCGCGAGTTCCGAAGGATCGTATGAGCTCCATGGGGCCGCCCATCGAGCGGAAAGGCTCCACCCGCAGCACCCCGATGTCCTCCAACGAGCGCACACCGGACTCGACGTACTTTTCCAGTAGCGCCTCCAACACGGAGCGCATCTGGCCCTGGTACTTGCCAAGGTAGCCGTTCGCGTGGACTGCTGCTGCCCGCTGCCGACGCTCAATCGGCTGACGTTCGTAGGCAACATCGAGCGCCATGTCGAATGGATCAAGCGCTAGGCCTGACTGTTCCACCAGGTCTTCCAGTGGTATGCCGGCGTCCACCAGCTCGTCGAGCAGAGCCGATCGCTGATCCGCAGCCGACCAGGTGCTCACGAAGGCGTCTGCGGTCGGGTACCGCTCCAGCAGGCCGCTGCGGACGAACTCCTTGAGGCTGGAGGTGAGCGGCTTGCCGTCAGTCCCGAGCATCTGCACCTGTTCGCCGATGATCGTCACAGCCTGGCCGCTGACCACGATCCGCTTGCGACGGACGTTGCGCGCTCCCGGCCGCTCGACCCACTGCTCCGGACCTTCGTCGTCCTCGCCTTCGCCCGCGGTCTCGTCGACGTCGTCCAGCTCTTCGACGGCATCGCTCATCTCGCCGTCGGGCGGCAGCTCGTAGACCTTGACCGGGTCGCCGTCGAAGCTCTCGTCGGCAAACAGCTTGGTGACGTTCCTAAAGTCCATGATCACGAAGAACCACTTGTCGTAGTCCGTCCGCACCCGCGTGCCGCGACCGATCATCTGCTTGAAGTCGGTCATACTCTCGACCCGGCTGTTGAGCACGATGAGCTTGCAGGTCTGGGCATCGACGCCGGTCGCGAGGAGCTTGGATGTCGTGGCGATCACGGGGTACGGCATCTCGGGGTCGATGAAGTTGTCGAGTTCCTGCTTGCCCTGCTGGTCGTCGCCGGTGATCTGCATGACGTAGCGGGAGTCCTTGCGGACCTCATCGGCGTTGAGGTTGGCCAGTATCCGGCGCATGCGGTTGGCGTGCGGGATGTCCTGACAGAATACGATCGCCTTGGCGTAGCGATCCGTGCTCTTTAGGTACTCGGTGATCCGCTCGGCAACCCGCTTGTCGCGCTCCGGGAAGACGATCGAATCATCGATGTCCTCGCCTGTGTAATGCCGGTCCGGGATCAGGTTGCCAGCATCGTCACGCTGCCCCTCCTCAGGGCGCCAGCCGAAAGTGTCGACGTCCAGCGCCGTGCGGATGACCTTGTACGGTGCCAGGAAGCCGTCGTCGATGCCCTGCTTCAGCGAATAGGTGTAGAGCGGGTCACCGAAGTAGTCGCTGTTGCTGACGGTCTTGGTTTCCTTCGGCGTAGCCGTCATGCCCAGCTGAACGGCGGAGCCGAAGTACTCCAGGATGCCGCGCCAGGCGCTGTCTTCGCGGGCGCTGCCACGGTGGCACTCGTCGACGATGATCAGGTCGAAGAAGTCCTCCGAGAACTGCTTGTAGACGTTGTCGATCTCCTCAGTACCGGTCACCGCCTGGTACAGCGACAGGTACAGCTCGAAGCTCTTGTCAACGACCTTGCTGCCCCCGCCGTCCGGGTCGTCGGCGTTCGCCACCTTGGAGATGGTGCCGCGCGAGGCGCTGAGCTTGGCCATGCGCCCCTTGAACATGGCGAAGTCGTTCATCATGGTCTGGTCGATCAGGATGTTGCGGTCGGCCAGAAACAGCACGCGGGCCTGGCCCTTGTCCGGGTTGATCGCCCGGAAGGACTCCATGAAGCGCCAGATGATCTGAGCGGCGGTGTAGGTCTTACCCGTCCCCGTGGCCATGACGAGCAACAGCCGCTTCTGCTCCTTGGCGATCGCTTCCATAGTGCGATTGACCGCGATCCGCTGGTAGTAGCGCGGCCGACGTCCCGACCCGTCGTCATGGAACTGACCTGCGATCACCGGCTCGTCGGCGTCCTCGATGCCCTTCCACTGCTTGTACAGCTGGTAGAGGGCTTCAGGAGAGGGGAACTGCTCCAGCGGGATCTCGACTTCGACATCGGGCCGGCTGCCAGTGCGGTCGTGCCACACGAAGGAGTCGCCGTTGCTGGTGAAGACCGAGGGTACGTCAAGCTGCTCGGCGTACTCGATCGCCTGCTGCATCCCGTCGCCCGGCTCGTGGTTGTTGTCCTTGGCCTCGACCACGGCGATCGGGAGGTTGGGACGCCATTCCAACAGGTAGTCGACCTTCTTGGGCTTCTTGCGCACACCCTTCTTGCCGACCACCTGGATGCGTCCAGCCGAGAAGTAGTAGTACTCCTCGCGGAGCGAGGTCAGGGGCCAACCGGCGGTACTCAGGGCGGGCGTGATGTACCGGGTACGGATCTCCGTCTCGGTCAGCTGGGACTTGTCTGAATCGCTCACGGGGAGATTCTACGGACCACCACCGACAGTCACGAGGATGGCGCACGGCCCGGCGTCGTGGGTACACCGTGGAGCCAGACCGGCGGTGCACATCCCTGCGGCTGGTTGCCGCCCGACCTCCAACATTCTCCGTCCTCTCCTTTTGCTTGCTCTATCTCCTCTCTTGTCGCTACTCTCTCACTAGAGAGAGGAGGCGCAATGACGGAGACAGTCGAGGTGGACACGCAGACCTACCAGTCGCTGGAGTTCGCGGCCCGCATGAGTGGCTGTACAGCAGGCGAGGTGGTGGCACGGTTGGTGGCCGCCGCCAGCATGCCACCCCCTACGACGACGGAGAAAACGGAGCAACCGGAAGCAGCGAGCGGCGTGACGGTCTACGCGGATTACGAGGGCCACCGCACGCAGGGCAGGTACGACCCGAGGACGACGCGCATCGACATCACGTCGGGGCCGCTCAGTGGGCAGAGCTTCAAGACGCCGACCGGTGCCGCCCGCGCCGTGGTGGCGCACTACAAGCCTGGTGTCAGCCCTAACCGCAACGGCTGGTCGTTCTGGCTCCTCGACGACGGCTCCGCGAAGTTCCTCCAGAGCATCCGGGGAGCGTCGTGACCAGCGAGGCGGAGCGGCAGTTCCACCGCGCCATGGTGCTCGGCGTCGAACGCCTCAAGCGGGAGATCAACTACAACGCGACCCGCTTCATGGAAATGGTCGGCGAACTGGGCGGTGCCGAAGCCGCCCGCCAGTTGCTACGCGGACGGGACGCCTCGGACGGCTTCACCACCCTCTGGGAGCACGGACGACTGGAGATGAGCGTCGAAGCGTTCGTGCTGCTGCCGTGGTACCGGGAACTGTTCACCGAGGAGCAGCTGGAGACCGCCGGGCGGCGGCTGCGCGAGCACCGATTCGACGTCGAGCGGTTCCTACGCGCATCCACACAATCGCCCCCGGGGTGGGTCGCGCCGGACCCAACCCAGGCTGGCTGATCCATGCCCGCTACCTGCGTCTTCTGCGGCTCCGCCGATACCCTCACCGGCGAGCATGTGCTTGGAGACTGGCTGAGCAAGATCGGCCTTGACCTTGATCCGGTGCCGCACGGCGCTGGTTGGCTGAACCGCATCGGGCGCGAACTCGGCGTGCGCCCGCCGTTCCGCCAGAAAGTCCGAGACGTCTGCGGCGACTGCAACCACGGCTGGATGAGCCGCCTCGAAGTCGTCGCGCAGCGCGTCCTAACCCCGCTCATCGTCGGCCAGTCCGGCCGCCTCGAGGCGGCGGACCAGGGTGCAATCGCGGCGTGGGTACAGAAGACCGCGCTTACGGCGATGCTGGTGTCCTCCGAGGCGGACCGGGACAGAGGCTACGGACTCCCGGACTCGGAGTACCACGAGTTGTACGCGCTCCGGGACGAACTCCGGCCGCTCCCGGCAAGCCGGTTCTGGGCCGGACGATACGAAGGAGTTCGCGGCTGGTCGATCCGGGTCACGCCGTTGGCGGTGCGCGTCGACGGCCTGCCGGAGCCCGACCGGCCGCAGGCCTACGCCATGACCATCTTGCTCGGACAGCTCGTGCTCCATGGGGTGCGGTTCACGACGCCGAGCCTCCAAGTCCGCGTGTCCGGTCGGCTGCCTCAGTTCTGGCCGCCTGCAGGGCCGGTCACCTGGCCGAGCGGGACGCTCCTAAACGATGACGGGTTCCTGGACTTCGCCGGTGGCAAGGACTGCCACTCGACCGAGCAGCACATCGAGCTGCAACCCTGGCAGCCCGCAACTGAGCTGACGCCGAGCCAGGCCGTGGGCGGCATGGTCGAGCTGCCAACAATCTGCGGCAAGCACGTCGTGTACTACCCTGCCGCGCTCGTCGGCGAGGCGATGCACGGTCGGTTCTATGTCTTTGGGACGGCGTGCGAGTGCCCCATGGCCTACCTGATCCGCACCGAGCCAGATGGCGCGCACTGCAAGGCTGCCGACACCGCGGAGGTCATCTCGGGACTGTACGAGAAGCTGCCGGGTGAGGAGTACGAGATTGAGGACGATGACGGCAGCTTCTGGTGCAAACGCTTGCCGAGCCCATTCCAGCAGAAGATGGAGCCGTGATGCGCCGTAAACCATCTGCCAAGGTCGCCACTATCGGGGTGACCCGCACCAAGCTCGCCGTCGAGGACGAGCTGGAGTGGTTGTTCCGCGAGCAGCCCACCGAGGACTACGGCATTGACGCGCATGCCGAGGTTGTCGACGGCGAGGACGTCCGTGGCCGGCTGCTGGCGCTGCAGATCAAGAGTGGGATGAGCTGGTTCCGGGAGGCGGCGCCAGAGGGTTGGTGGTTCCGGCCGGACGCCGAGCACGTGGCCTACTGGCTCAACCATTCGCTGCCGGTGGCCGTGGTGCTGTACCACCCGGAGACGAAGCGCTGCCACTGGCAGTTGGTGAACCGAAAGACGCTCCAGGAGACATCCACCGGCGGCTGGAAGCTCCTGGTGCCGGAAGTCCAGGTGCTGGATGCGACCGCCCGAAAGGCCCTCTGGGAGGCTGCCGAGGGCGACCCATACCAGCTGCGTATCCGTGAACTGCAGCTGGCCAAGCCATGGATGGAGCTATTGGCCAGCGGCAAGCGGTTGGTGGTCGACATGGAGGAGTGGATCAACAAGGGCTCAGGACGAGGCGACATTCGTCTAGGCATAGACAACGAGGACGGCGAGGAACCCGAGAAGTTGGCCAGTTGGGGCGTGTTCCTTGGTCTCGCCAGCTACGCCGAGGTGGTGCCGAAGCTGTTCGCGTGGGCTGACGCCCACGTGCACCCGGAGACGTACGACGGGACGGAGTATGACCAGTACAGAGCAGATTGCAGTATTTGGGACGATGAGTATGAGGTCTTCGCGGCGGTGCCGTTCGAGGAGTGGAAGCGCGGTCTGGATACAGAACGTATCCGGCCGTACCGCAACGGCGGCGGCGAGGTCGACTTCTATCGGCTTGAGCTGACGCTCAACGAGCTGGGCAAGGCGTTCCTGGTGGTGGATAGATTTGGGATGGAGGGCGGGAGGTTGCTGACGGGGGTAGATAACCCAGGAGACTGACGGCCAATGCCGGAAGTCGTCGTAATACTTTATGTGATCGACCAGGACGCCTTTCGGGACCGTGGGCAGCACGATAAGTAGCGCTGGGCCAACATACGCCGCCCCGACACTCACTCTCCGTGTGCCGTTGACCGCCTGGACGCCCTACGCCACGATGGGCGAGAACGGTTCGCCAAGTTTCTCGCAACGGAGGTCACCATGCGTGCTCGCTTCCTCGGCAAGGACCCCAACTCGCAGGAGGGGCAGTCACCCACCCTGTTCGCCACCGACCGCACCGACCGCGTGACCTACGTCGCGCAGGGCTGGAAGGTCACCGACCCCCAGGCGCTCGCCGACATCGGTCCCGTGCCGGATCACGAGACCCTGATCGAGATCCCCGAAGACGTGCTCAAGATGTACGCACTCCGCTACCTGGAGCAGGAGGGCCAGAGCTGAGCCGCATGATCGAGCCCGGCCCGGAGTTCGGCAAGCTCTTCCGCACGTTCGAGCACACCGCCTACCGGCTGGAGACGCGCGACCTCTACAAGTCCGCGAACGAGGCCCAGGCACTCGACCAGTTCACAGCTGGTGAGCCGGTGGACATGGGTTGGTTCCAGAACTGGCTGAGCATGATCCAGGAGGCCACCGCGGCGGGCCGGCTGTTCTCGCGGGTCCGAGTCGTGAGCCTTCCGCTCACCGACTACAGCCGGTTCGGCATCTACTGCTCGGGCTTCACCAACGCGGTCGGGGAGGTCACTCGATATCTGGCCCGTGACGACGCGGCAGATCTGCCGGACTACGACTACTGGTTGTTCGACTCGTCCAAGCTGGTGCGAATGCACTTCGATGACGATGAGAACTTCCTGGGCGGCGAACTGATCGAAGACCCCGCCGAGGTCGTGAAGCACAACTACTGGCGAGACGCCGCCTGGCACCTCGCCGTACGACGGGACGACTTTGCCACCGAAACGAACGACAGGCGTCACTAGCGTTCACGAAGCGCGTGACGCGCTCGGCAAGCGACTCCGCGAGCTGCGCTCGGCTGCTGATCTCAGCGGCCGGCAGCTCGCGGAGTCGTTGTCGTGGCCGCCTTCTAAGGTCAGCAAGCTGGAGAACGGTCGCCAGACGCCGACTGACGACGACATCCGCAGTTGGACCGAGGCCACGGGCAGTGAGGACGAGGCTGAAGCGCTCCTGGCCTCGCTGCACACCCTCGAAGTCCAGCACGCCGAGTGGCAACGTCAGCTCCGAGTCGGGCTGAAGCCGCATCAGCAGGAGATCGCTGACCTCGACGCGAAGACACGGCTGTTCCGAGCGTTCGAGTCCACGTTCATCCCTGGCCTGCTCCAGACCGCCGAGTATGCCCGGTATCGCTTCGCCCAGAGCATCACTGTGTTCAAGGTGCGCAACGACATTGACGAAGCGGTTGCCGCCCGGATGCAGCGCCAGGACATCCTGTACCGGCCGGACAAGCGGTTTCACTTCGTGCTGACCGAGGCCGCCTTGCGCTACCGGCTGTGTCCGCCGGAAATCATGTTGGGACAGCTTGACCGCCTCGTCTCCCTGACCGCCCTACCGAACGTGAAGCTCGGGATCATCGGGTTTGAGACTGCCTACGTGGTGGCGCCCGCCCACGGCTTCTGGATTCTCGACGCTGACCGCGTGATGGTCGAGACCTTCTCGGCAGAGCTGAACCTCGCCCAGCCGCAGGAGTTGACTCTCTACAGCGGCATCTTCGACAACCTGGCCGCTGTAGCCAGCTACGGGCGGAGTGCACGGACGATCATTAACCGAGTGATCGACGACCTTGCACCAGAGGCCGCTGACGAGGGTTCTTGATATCTGCGCAAAAATCACGTGTGCCAAGATCGCTCTGGAAGTAAAATGAGAACATGCCATACGAAGAAATGAAAGACGAACAGCTTCCGGTTGCTTACCGGCCGGATTTCGACAAGCTCAACAAGACAACCAGTGAAGCACCCTACATGGAGGCCGCTTTCTATCTCCTCCGTGAGGCGACGCACTGGCAAGCCATTTTGGCAGGCCTGAAGCCACCGTCGTCACTGACGCGGAATGATGCCATTTTGCGTGGCCTCGTGGTTCGTGTATGCAAGTTGCTTCGCCTGACACTCCGTGAGCTAAATAGCAAAGAGACGTTTCAGCAGCTGAGTGTAAATCGCGACGCCATCGAGACCCTTGCGACGCTCGTTTACCTGGTTGGCGATGACGGCTCGGGTGCCCGCTTCGACCAGTACGTAATGAACAGCTTGATCGCTGAGCGCGAACTCCTTCAGGATGTCCAGAAGAACGTCAAGGCTCGAAATGGTGAAGAATGGCCCATCGAAGAGCGGATGAAACGCTCAATCGCTGCCACAGCAAAGGCGGCCGGCATCGACGACGTATCGAAGCTGCCTGGTCGAGCGAAGATTGGCTATCCCACGGCAGAGGAACGCATCAAGCTACTCGGCCCCAACGTTTACCTTGGCTACCGCATGGGCTCTGTTGAAACACATGGCGACTGGAACGATCTATACCGCAACCACCTTATTTTCGAGGATGGCGAGTTCTCGCCGAACCTGAGTAGTTATGAAGTCCGGCCCCAAGTCCCCCTAGGCCTCGCTAGGCTCACGATGATGGTGATGCTGGAAAACCTTGACCACGTCGTTCTTGACGAGGAGATAGCTCGCTATTTCAGACCGTTCCTTGAGGACCTCGTACGCCGAGCCGGTGAGGTAGACGAGCTCCACGAGCACCTTCTTGCTTCCTAGCTTTGGCGCGAAGGCCATTCCCTTGGTTTCGTGGCCAGTCACTCGTTCGTGGCGTTTCGAGAAATATTAAGAAACTTTCTATTCACCGCCTTCTTTCCTCTCTACTCTCCGGATGGGGACGCCGAACCGCGTCCGCCCACAAGGGACTTGGGAGTAGCCAGTGGCGACCCGTGTTGCCCTGCTGAGCAGGGATCAGATCGACAAGCTTCCGGAACGCGCCCGCGAAGTCGTGGAGTACCGCAAGAGCGGGCTGAGTCTGAACCACATCCAGGGGTGCCCGCTGGACTGCGCGTACTGCATCCGGCACACCTACGGCCTCTGGGATCAGCGGGTGCCGCGGGCGCTCATGTCCAACGCCCAGGCCGTCGAGGAGCTGGTGACTCACCGGTACTTCCAGCCGCACGTGACCCCGGTGCAGGTGTTCAACCGAGCCACCGACCCGTTCCTCCCGGCCGTCCGGCCGCACACTCTCGCCGTGCTGGAAGACCTGGACTCGCGCGGCCTGACCAACCACGTGCTCGTCATCACGCGGCACCAGATGAAGCCGGAAGACGTCGAGCGGCTGAACCAGCTCCAGCACATCAAGCTGACGCTGCTGTTCACCTACAGCGGCATCGACAACAAGGACATCGAGCCCTACCCCTCGTCGGTAGCGGCTGAGTCGCTGAAGCTCATGAGCAGGCCGGCGCGCCGCCGGTACCGGACAGTCCTCTACTGGCGCCCGCTGGTGCCGGGTCTCAACGACACAGCGGAACACCTGGATGCGGCCTACCGACTGGCCCAGTGCGCCGACGCCACGGTGTTCACCGGCCTGTTTTACCGGGACGAGATCGCGGACTACTACAAGGCCAACGGCCTACCCGAACCGTACGAGGACACTGCCCGACGGAAGATCGTGCCCGAGACGCTGGAGGCGCGCGTCCTGGCCACGTTCGATGCCGCAACGCCGCTGTTCCGCAAGACCAGTTGCGCGGTCGCCTACGCGCATGGCCTCCCCGACTACAACGGCCACTACGGCATCGGGCGCGAACTGTGCGACATCTGTCCGCTCAGTCAGCTCGAACTCTGCGCCAACGCCCACCGTGAGCCGTCACCCGAGCGGTTGCGGGAGGTCGCCAGCACCCTGCCCGAGGCTCGTGGTCTTGTAGTCGTGGACATCACCGAGCGGGCGGCCGTGGTGTCCGGCCTGGAGACCGAGCAGCCGCGCTACTACCTGCAACACGCCCTCGGCTTCCAGGTACACGACGTGCGCCACCCGCACCGTGAACGTCGGCATGGCCGCGCCGACATCGGCTGGAAGGGCGAGAAGCAAGATGACTGACTGGACGAGCCTGAGCTTCGTGGTCGTGGACGTCGAGGGCAACGGCCAGCAGCCGCCCGACCTGGTGGAGCTGGCCGCCGTGCCGGTGGTCGATGGCGTCATCGGGGAGCCGGTGAGCTGGCTGGTCAAGCCGGACGCACCGATCAAGCACTTCGCCACCCGCATCCACGGCCTGACCAACAAAGACGTGGCTGACTGCCCGACGTTCGAGGACATGAAGCTCGATGTCCTCATGGCGCTTTCGCACCCGGCGATCGTGGCGCACAACGCGCACGTTGATCTCGGCGTTCTTCAGCGCAAGCTCACCGGCTGGGAGCCGCCCGAGGTTTTCGACACGCTGAAGCTGGCGCGGCGGCTGGTACCGGGGATGGACAGCTACCGGCTCGGGAACCTGGTCGAGGCGTTCAAGCTGGCCGAGGGACTGCCGGAAGGTCTCAGCCCGCACCGAGCGACCTATGACGCGCTGGTCGCGGCCCGGTTGTTCGTGTTGCTCGCCACGAAGGCCGCAAGCCTGGAAGAGCTGCGTGGTCAACCTCCCAAGGAGGTCGACGAAGATGCTCTTTTCTAGCGACAGGCGCATCGGCTTCGGCTCCATGCAGCTCACCGGCCCTGGCCATTGGGCCGCGCCGGACGACCCGGAGCAGGCCATGCAGGTGCTCCGCGACGCTGTCGACGCGGGCGTGACTCACATCGACACCGCTGACGCCTACGGCCCGTTCACTGCGGAGAAGTACATCCGCAAGGCGTTGCGTCCGTACCCCGACGGCTTGGTCATCGCCACCAAGGGCGGCATGACTCGGCAAGGCCCCAACCGGTGGGCACCGTGTGGGCGGCCGGAATACCTGCGGCAATGCGTCGAGATGAGTCTCCGGCGACTCCAGCTCGAACGGATCGACTTGTACTACCTCCACCGCATCGACCCCGCTGTTCCCTTGGAAGACCAGCTCGGCGTGCTGCGGGACATGCAGGCGGAAGGAAAGATCGGCAATATCGGGCTGTCCAAGGTCACCGTGGAACAGCTCCGAACGGCCGGCGCACTTACGGACATCGCAGCGGTGAGCAACAAGTACAACCTCACCGACCAGGCATCAGAAGACGTGCTCCAGCACTGCGAGACGGCTGGCATCACTTTCGTGCCGTACGCGCCGATCGCGTCCGGAGCGCTCATCAAGCCGAGCGCCCTGGGCGAGGTCGCAGAGGACTACGGCGCGGCACCCGCCCAGCTCGCGCTTGCCTGGCTCCTGCATAGGTCCCCGGTCATCACACCGATCCCCGGCACCAGCAGCAGTACGCACCTCCACGAGAACCTGGCGGCCAATCAGATCAAGCTCACCCCCGAGGACATGGCGGCTATCGAGCTGGCGGCCACCACGAGGGGGCAGGCATGAACCTCCGGCCCTTTTCTGATCATCAGCGTGGCTTGTTCGTCAGCGTCGACGGGCCGAGCGGCGCCGGGAAGTCCACGATCGTCCAGCACCTCGCCCAGCTGCTCGCCGCCGCTGGCGAGGAGGTACACGTCACCGCCGAGCCCAGTGGCGGCCCTATCGGCGCGCTATGCCGCGAGCTGACCGAGACGACCACCGGTCACACACTGGCCTGCCTGTACGCGGCCGACCGCTACCACCACCTTGAGGTCGAAGTCCGGCCGAACACCGAGGCCGGCCGCGTCGTGCTGAGTGACAGGTACATCCCGTCAGGTCTGGTGATGCAGCGGTTCGACGGCGTTGATCCGGCCTTCCTCTGGCAACTCAACGTCGAGGCTGACCGGCCTGACCTCGCCGTCATCCTCGAAGCCGACCCCGAGGTCATCTCAGAGCGGTTGAGCGAGCGCGGGCCGCACAACCGCTTCCAGCTCTCGCCGGGCAGCTCACACGCTGAGGCGCACTTCTACCGACAGGCCACTGAGCGACTGATTCAGGCGGGCTTCGACGTGTTGCGGGTGGACGTGAACAAGCGGCCTCCCGAACAGTCCGCGGCGCTCATCCGCGACCGGCTGCTGACGTTCTTCGCCCCGGCGGCGGGGTGAGTCGAAATGGTCGTAACGGTCACCGGCCCGGACGTCGGCCGTGAAGTCGAAGCACTTCACCAGCTCGCCACCGTGGTCCTGAACGAGCACACCAACGACCGCGACCTGTGCGCCGTCTGCGGCTGTGCCTTCCCGTGCGAGCGAGCGGTACACGCGGAGCACAATCTCGCGCTCTGACGCGACCCCCGAGAAGCCGAGCAGACCGGCGACGCCTGGACGCCCGCCGAGGTACGAACCCGTCGCCGGTCTGCTCATCAAGCGTACGGAGAACACCCGTGAAGCCCTTGATGTACGGCTATCTACGCGCTCCTGATGACGTGCCGGACGATGACCTCGCGCGGACCGTCGAGGAGCTGAAGCACTACGCCGCAACCGAGGGCTTCTGCTACGCCACGACGTTTTTCGAGTACCAGGACGGGTCACGCGCCGCGTTCGAGGAGCTGATTGCTGAACTCAAACGGGCTGAGGCGCGGCATGTGGTTGTCCCGTCTATGGACCACTTGTCGTCCCATCGGCTGCTTCGCAACCACATGGTTGAGCGCCTGGAGCTGGACGCCAACGTGCTCGTGCTGACACCGGGCGGGACGTGATGGATCGGCGCGACCTGAACATGGGCATCGTCCAGCAGCTCAAGGACATCACGGGTGACACCGGCCAGTTTGTCGCGGGCATCTTGAGCGACCACATCTCCCGGGACGAGCAGATCACCTTTGCCTTGCGGCTCGTGCGACTGGCCGAGCACATCAAGCAGCGGGCCGAGAGCGCCGCCGGAATGGTCGTTGAAGGAGGCGTTGTCGATGACGGCGGTAGCAGGCGACCTGCGCTCTCGGCCGGAGCCGATGAGCGCGCCAACCATCCCCGCCCCGCGGCCGATGACTGAGCGGCCCCAGCCCAAGGCGATAGCCGACCTGACCTTGGCTGCGACGTCCACGGCGGCGAGCGTCGGCACGATGTTCCTTCACTACACGCTGACGGAGTGGCAGCGCACCGAGCTGGCCGACAACGCCGAAGCCGTGCTGACTGAGCTGATCGAGCAGGCGGTGACGCTGACCGGCGTGCCTGACCCGTCCCCTAGTTGGGTGGAGCTGGCCGACCTCGCCCTCATCCGGGTGCGCCTGGTGCTCCTGGAGAACGGCGTCATTGTCGAGGTGGTTGACCGCCATGACAAGCCACCGACGTGGGCCGACGCAGTGACGGCGCTGTGCTCGCGTTGGAACTCCTACCCGACCAATGGCGGCCGGGTCGTGTGGTGCGAGCTGGAACCACCGGTGTACGAGCTGACTGAGCACGGCCTTCCGAAGCGAGTGCGGTCGAAGGCTGCGCCGATCGACCGGACCCCGGCGCCGCAGGTGGACCAGGAGCTTCTACGGCGAGTGCGTCAGGGGTTGGAAGCGCTGTAGATGCGAGCAGCCCCCGGCCAACGAGACTGAGGAGATCAGCATGGCAAAGACACAGGTCGAAGACCGGGCCGTCTTCCTGGCTTCGTCGCTGCTCGCGGCGGCGCTGCCGCTATGCCGTTACATCCAGCGGAACAGCAATGCGGAAGACCGCGAGAAGCTACGCAGGCTGACGGGCAGTCGGGAGTATGAAGAGCTGGTTGACCTCCTCACGAAGATGCGGCGATAGACGCTTCTTCCCGTCGTAGCTACTCAGATTATAAGGTCAAACGCATCTAACGCCTTGCGCCGGTCTGCTGCTCCACAACCATCTTTAGCTCGGCTGCGTTGTCGATGCTACGTAGGCGGATGGTCTCGCGGTCATTACCCGTGTAGAACTCGATATGCGCATAGCCGCACCAGTCGCCGAGAGGCGTGGTGGACAGAACCACGTTGTTAATCCGGCCGAAGGGGATGTGTCGGTACTTGCGAAACAGCCAGCCGCTCTTACAGCTGACGCCGTTGTCGTCCACCCAGACCTTGACGGTGACCGTCCCGACAATCATGGCAATGAGGAATGGCAAGAAGAACCCGAAGGTCCCAATCGTGAACAGGATGCCGAATATTAGGCGCATAAGAAAGGCATAGTTACTCACTGTGTAGGTTGGTTGATTCGACATGGGCGGGTCTCCGCTTAGCTTGATATTTCCTTGCGATACATCGTTTCTCGTGTGCGCCTAATGGAAGAAGCTTAGGAAGTACAAGGCATCCTTGACGCTCTCGCCTCTCACTAGCTCATAACCAACGTAAGCAATGGCCAGGCCTAGGCCAAAGAGGACGACGAAACCGCCGATTGAGGGCCAGGAGCGCAGCTGCCACACGATAAGGCCGCCCAACAGTGCGAGCCCTACGCCGCCTAAAACCAAGAGTGATCCTATAATTGCTTTTACTATTCTCATGCAGATCTCCGATCGTTAGAGTTTGTGCCTCCCCGCCGCCTCCAGCGAGGCGGCGGGGAGACGTGGCAGG
>NZ_FMDK01000295.1 GCF_900091995.1 Streptomyces sp. MnatMP-M17 | reverse complement strand
GGCGCTGCTCGCGCTGGCGGCGGCCGTCGCTTGCGTACTGCTCGTCATGCCGAGGGAGCGCCCCCAGGAAGGCCCGGCCAGCCCTGCGCCCCCGTCGGTATCTCCTACGAGCCCGTCGCCCACGCCTCGGACCGCCGAGCCGCAGCCCGTGCCCTCACCGGAACCCGGAGAGGGCGAGGTAGGGCGGCGGCCCGCCAGTCAGCCGGCCAGGCTCCCGGCCTTGACAGCACCGATGAACGACGCCCAGCCGGGGGCCTGAGCAAGGCATCTCACGGCCTTCGCTGCCGTCGCTCGCGCGGCGGGCACGGGCCGTGGTGTGTCGGTGACGAACGCCGACCGAGCAGACGCGGTGACGGGCCCGTCAGCGACTCACGGGGCCGTACCGGGCCTCTGCCGGAGTCGGGAGCAGCCCTCGGGCTCTTTCTGCCAGGTCCGGGTCTGCGAGCGTCATGCGCCCGGTCACCACCACACTGTTACCGAACAGGGGCTTGTCGAGTTCTGCACGCTGGACCATGTCCAGGGACCACGCCACATCCGGTAGGTCCAGGCTTTCCGGCTTAGGCGTAAGACGGGCAGAAAACCCAAGACAGGCGAGCCACGCGCCCCGGGCATGCACGTGTGAACCGCCGTAGAGCCTGGTCGGATCGTGCCTGCCTGCTACGGCAAACAGATCGCCGGGCTCAAATGGATTCCCTTCTACGGGGATAACTCCGAGAACTCCCGTATCCCCAAAATGCCCCGTAGTTGTGTACGCCATGACGCAATAGCTATCAGGCCAGTCATGCAACAACTGAAAGACGGTTACTCGGCCTTGCCCGGTTTCATCTCTTGCCATGGCTTCTCTCCCTATCGCCTACGTCGGCCCCCGTCACGGTACCGGTGGCCGACGTCTCAGCTGCGCGAAGGTTAGTCACCGCCTCCGTTGTCGCTGTACGGCGTGTCAGTACTGGCGTCCGTCGTCGCCGTCGCCGGTTGGGGGGTTAGGCTCTCCGTCGTCGTCATCGTCATCGCCGCCGTTCGCCTCGTACGGCTGTACCCGGTCGCTGTCGCGGTGTGCGGTGCTCTTGAGATCGAAGGCCAGGGGACCGGCGGAGACAATGAACCCGATTGTCTCCATGGCGCGGGTCGGCAGAGGGAAAATGGCGAACGGGGCGTCACTGATCAGCGACCCCTCTGTCCTTTGCGCGAGTGCCGCTACTGTCATTGCTTTTTCCTCCTGTGTGGTGGAGTGGTGCAATGCGGTTTCTGTCCCGTGCGGCTACTCCACGCACGGGACAGCCTGACGTCTTCCCCTAGGCGGAATCCCTCACCCGTCGGCGGTGCCCAACGGATGAGGGCGTTGCGCGATCAGCCGGCCAGGCTCCCGGCCTTGACGGCACCGATGAACGACGCCCAGCCGGTGGCCTGAAAGCGCAGCGTGGGCCCCGTCGGGTTCTTGGAGTCGCGGACCGGGATGTCGGCGTACCCGTCCGCTACTTCGAGGCACTCGCCCTGCTGATTTGAGCTATAGCTTGACTTGCGCCATCGGATGGTGCGCTCACTCCTGCTCACCTTCGTACTCCTTCGCTATGGCCCTGACCAGGGCCAGTGAATCCTGTTGTGGCAGTGCATCGCTCAGGGCCAGGTTGTAGCCCATCTGACACATCTGCACCATGGCCGGATCGTCCATCAGGTACCCCACGTTGTGCCCTTCGGCGTAGGCCACCGGTGGCGCGTCCTGGAAGTCCATCAGGTAGAGCATGCCAGCCTGTAGAGCGTGTGCTCCCGCCCCGAACGGCAGTACATGGAACCGCAGTCGTCCGGCTTCCGCCATGCCCACGATCTTGAGGAGCTGTTCGGCCATGACGGCCGCACCGCCGACCTTCCGCCGGAGGCACGCCTCGTCCAGCAAGGTCCACACTACGGGCGCCAACGGGCCGTCGAAGATCTTGGCGCGTGCCCTGCGGACGACCACCTTCTGGTCAAGTTCTTCGGCCGTATGGTTCGGACCGTGCGTACGGAACACCGCTCGCGAGTAGCCGTCTGTCTGGAGCAGGCCGGGGATGAGCGTGGAGCCGTACTGCCGGATCTCCGTCGCTTGCAGTTCCAACTCCGCTACGGCGGCGAAGAAGTCCGCGTACCTGGATTCGAGATCCTCCAGCCACCTTGCGAAGAAACCGTCCGTGCCCAGCGCGGCGTCGATGCGCTTCGCGTCGTCCGGGTTGGGGAGGCGACGTCCCGCCTCGAAGTGGCTGATCAGCGTGGGCGAGCACACCACGATGTCGCTCAACATCTCCTGAGTCATGCCTGCGGCTATGCGACGGAGCTTGAGCTCCTCGCCGTACATCTGCCGAAGAGTGCGTGGTTTCCGGGCTTCCGGCATGCCATCAACTCCTTCATCTGAAGCGGTTGTTGTCAACCCCCTACTACTGGCCAGCGTAGCGGCACACGTACCACTCTGTGAGTACTTCGTCACAGAAAGCGAAAAGACCAGGTGGAGGGAGCGTTGACATGCGGCTGAACCGGCATGGCAGTCAAACGGACGGCAGCGTTGTGCTGCGGTGGAGCAGTCATCCGAGGTGCGTGGCGCTGGCGCGGCTGGAGTTGCGCAAGGCGTTGGCCGGCTGGGGACTGGCCGAGTTGGAGGACTCGGCGCTCATTGTGCTGTCCGAACTGCTCACAAACGCGGGACGGCATGCCCAGGTCGTACCGGAGCAGACCATCGAGACGTACTACTTCCGCAGGCCGGCCGGGCTGCGGATCGAGGTGTACGACGCGTCGCCTGAGCTGCCGTGCAGGCGGCCGGCCGGGCCGGAGGCGTCCTGTGGGCGCGGGCTGGTGCTGGTGGAGGCGCTGGCGGACGAATGGGGCGTGATCGAGCACGGCGGTGGCCGGGGAAAGACGGTGTGGGCGGCCCTGTCGCTCCCGAACCCGAACCCGAACGCTGGCGCGGGCGAGGACAAGGGCGGTCGTGAACGTGGCTGAGGAGACTGTCAGGGACGAGCGGCGGCCTCCGCTGGGCGCGTTCGCTCAGCCGGGCATGGTGCCGTACATCGCGCGGTGGTCGTCGGAACGGCGCCCGCCCTCCCTGGTCGCGGCCAACTCCCGTGGCATCCGGTACGTGGACGAGGTGCCGCACGACCGCGACTCGCGCGGGATTCTGTGGAAGCGGATCGGGCTGAGTCCGGGGAAGGGCAGGCCGGAGTTCGGGAACGTCCACTTCTTCCGGCAGCGCCGGGCCATGCGGAAGCTGCTGTGCCAGATCTGCGGCGGTCCGGCGGACCGTACCGCCGACGGGACCTTGTGGCTGGTGGGCGAGGACGCGGACGACCGGGACGCATGGGCGACCGATCTCGTGACCGGGCATCCGCCGCTGTGTGTGCCGTGCGCGGTGACGTCCGTACGGGCCTGTCCGCATCTGCGGAAGCGGTATGTGGCGTTACGGGTGCGGACGTTCGAACTGGGCGGCGTTCAGGGCGCGTTGTACCGGCTGCACGGTCATCTGCCCGTGGTGTACGCGGCCGACGGAGTGCCGTTCGACAGTTGGCGCATTCACTGGGTGCTGGCGGCGCAACTGCTCATGAAGCTCGCGGAGTTCACGATGGTGGACCTGGCGGCGGAGCACGCGGAGTATGTGAGACGGGCGGCGGCCGGGCCGGAGCGGTAGGCCGGGACGGAGTCCGGCGTGCTCTGGCAGGATGAGGACATGACAGAGCTCGGCGCGCACACCGGCACGTTACGACTGTCCGTCAGCACTCCGGACGACACGCCGGACGACGTCGACCATCTGCGTTCCTTGTACGCGTGGCTCACCGTGGAGGAGTCGCTGCGCGGCGCGGTGACGTCGCGCGGAGCGGTACCGGAACCCGGCAGCATGGGCGCCGCGCTCGACGTGCTCACGGTCGCCATCGGCTCCGGTGGTGTGGCGGCCGTCCTGGCGCGGTCGGTGACGACCTGGCTGATCCAGCGGCGCGCCGATGTCACGGTCACGGTGACCGCCGAGGACGGCACTCGCGTGGAAGTCGATGTGCGGCGCGCTCGCGATCCGGAGGCGTTGATCCGACAGGTGGCCGCGCTGGCGGAGCGGCCCGGCGGTGTGGCGGAGGGAGCCGATCCTCCGGCTGAGGGGCCTGATCCTTCGGCTGCGCCGTCCGGCCCTCCGGTCGATGGCTGACGCCTGGTGCCCGGACGGTGCCTCGTCGCGCGCGGTGCTCATAGGCACCGCCGACTACCGGTCCGCCGAGCTGGCCTCGATACCCGCTGTGCGCGAGAACCTCGCCGGGCTGCGTGACGTACTCACCGATCCGGAGCGCGGCCTGCTTCCTCCGGCGAACTGCCGTGTTCTGGGTGATGGTTCGAGCGATGGTCCGAGCGAGAGCGGCCAGGCCGGCACGCCCGCCGTCGACACGCCGGCTGTCGGCGCCGCCCTGGCCGCAGCCGCGCAGGAGGCAACCGACCTGCTGCTGGTCTACTACGCGGGACACGGTCTCCTTGACGAGGAAGGACGGCTGCATCTGTCGCTGACCGGCACCGATCCCGACACCGTCGGCTTCAGCGCCGTACCCGTGGATCTGATTCTGCGCCTCATCGGGCGCGCCCGCGCGAAGGCCCGGGTGCTGATCCTGGACTGCTGCTTCTCCGGGCGCGCGGTGGCGGCGATGGCGTCGCCGCGCAGCGTCGTCGCCGACCAACTGGAGCCGTCGGGAACGTACACGCTGACCTCCACGACACAGACCGCGCCCTCGTTCGCTCCGCCCGGCGAGCCGCACACGGCGTTCACGGGCGCGCTGTTGCGCGCACTGGCCGGGCCGGAGCCGCTGACGCTCGATGAGATCCACGCGTTCGTGGACGCCGAACTGGCCGGCCGCGGCCTGCCTCGTCCGCAGCGCCGGGCGGTGAACGCGGCCAGCACGCTCACGCTGGTCCGCGCGCCTGCGCCGACCGCCTCGGAGGCGTCCGGCTCCGCCGTCTCCGTATCTGTCCCGGAGGAGGCTGTCTTCGGGAGGCCACCGTTCAAGCCCTGGGTCCGTCGGCTCTCCAGACTGTTCGCCTGGACGATGACGCTGATCACTCTTCCGGCCACGTACTTCATGTGGGTGCCCCTGGAGGGCGGTCCGGGCAGCTTGATCTTCACTCTCGCTCTGCTGATCCCAGGAGCCGGCTGGGCGGCCTTCGTCCAGATGAGCCGCCCTCGTCTGACGGTGAACGCCGCAGGTCTGTCGTACTCCCTTGATCCGGTCCTGGGTGACCACACCGACATTCCTTGGGAGGACGTCATGTTCGTCGGACTCCTTCACAGCGCCACGGTGGGGAGCGGGGAAGGCAGGAAGACGTACCGGAACATCCTGCTGGTACGGCTGCGGCCGGGCGCCGCCAAGGTCCAGCTCCCCAGTCTGGGCAATCTGGAGCTCGAAAGGCTGGGTTACCACACGCTGGGCACGCTCAAGGAGTTCCACGCCGATCCGGTCCTCCTGCGTGACGCCGTACTTCGCCGCGCTCCCGCCCGCTACAGCACCAATGCCGAACTCCTCGACCTCGACCCGCGCCTCGCGTCGCTGAGTCGCTGACCCGTCCGTGCGGCCGATGGACCGTCAGTGGTCGTCGACGATGCGGACGGCGATGCCGTCCTTCAGCGTGACCTCCGCGGAGACGCCCGACTTCGCCGCGGCCTCCAGCTGGTCCTCCGTGCAAGGCGTGGCGGCCTGGTTGTTCGGATCGTCGGTGCCGCAGATGTCGCCGGTGCCTTCGATGTCGGTGTCCTCGGCGAGCCAGAAGGCCTGCTCGACGCCCTTCATGCCGGTGACGGTGTACTTGCCGGGCGCGAGGTAGCTCACATTGCCGAACCAGGTACCGGTGACGCCCTCGCCCTTGCCGTTGCTGGGGACGCTGTTGCCGGTGCCGCCGTCTGTGGCCTTCGCGTTGTCGGCGGGGGCGGCGGTGTCCGCGCCCGCTTCGGCGGGGGCGTCCGTGGCGGCTTCCGGCGACGAGGTGGCGTCGGCCGGCTTGGCCGACGTATCCGTACCCGCGTCCGCGCCCGTACTCGTCCCCGCACTCCCGGTCCCGGTCGTCTCGGAGGTGCCCTGGCAGGCCGTCAGCAGCGCGGTGGCCGCGACGAGGGCGAGGGTGGCGAGGACGGTCTTGCGGCGGTGGTTGCGAGCCATGGTGTCAACGCTCCGTGTGGCTGGTGGGTGGTGGCCGGTGGTGATCACCACTGTGGCCGGTGCGCCGCCGGAGAAGAAGAGCCGTCCTGGGGTGAGGACAACGCTGTCGTCGCCCTGTGACATTCGGGACCGCCTCGGGTTCACCGGTCGCAGACCTGGACCCGGACCTCAGCCTCGGTGAATGACTGCGGCTCAGTCAGGGCAGGTGCCGTATCTCGTGCGGGACTTCGTGCCGGACCTCGTGTCGTATCTCGTGCCGGATGTCCTCCGGAGCAGCCGCCGCACGCGGGCGTGTGTCGTGGCCCGGTGGCGCGCCGAACAGGCGGCGGTACTCGCGGTTGAACTGCGACGGGCTGTCGTAGCCGACGCGATGGCCGACGCCCGCGACATCGCCCGGGCGGGCGATCAGCAGTGAGCGGGCTTCCTGGAGACGGATCCGTTTCTGGAATTGCAGCGGGCTCATGGCCGTGACGGCGCGGAAGTGCCGGTGGAACGCCGACGAGCTCATCCCGGCCAGCCGCGCGAGGTCCTCGATCCGCATCGGTTCGGCGTAGTTGTCACGGATCCACCGGATCGCCCGGCTGACATGGGACAGCCCGCTGTCGGCCATGCCGATCTGGCGGACCATGCCGCCGTGCGGGCCGGTGAGCAGGCGCCAGAGGATCTCCCGTTCGATCAGCGGCGCGAGCACATGCGCGTCCGCCGGCCGGTCGAGCAGCCGCAGCATCCGGGCCATGGCGTCGAGCAGCTCCGTACCGGCCTCGCCGGTCGCGATCGCGGGCGGACCGGCCGTGGTGCGTGACCGCCGTACGGCCGGGACCTCCGGCGGGACCTCCAGCAGGAGCGATGCGATGGCGGTCGGACGCAGCACCAGCCCGATGCCCAGCGCCGGGAGCTGCGGGCCGGCGCCGAGGAAGTGGCCGGTGACGGGCAGTTCGGCGGTGACGACGAGGCACTCTCCGGCCCGGTACTCGTACACCTGGTCGCCGAGCAGCAGGCGCTTGGCGCCCTGCGCCATGACGACCAGCAGCGGTTCGGTCAGCGAATAGTCCTGCGCCGCGGTCTCCACCTTGGACAGCAGCAGCCCGTCGACCGACGTCCGCATATCCGGCCGGGCACGGGCCGTGATGATGCCGCGGATCTCGTCCAGGAGTTCATGGGTGGTGGTGTGCACACCTCACGGAAGCATCCGTAACGCCCGCAGGGCAAGTCGGTCCTCGCCCGATCCGCGCGAAGCGAGGAGGATTGTGCAAGCGTGTATCCGCCGCTGCTGGAGAGCGCCGTCCACTACTGAGTCCCGGGGTCCGCCTTCAGGAGGGCGCGGGCGCGGGCCATCTGGTCCGCATCGGTGAGCGTGAAGCGGCCGACGTGGAGGCGGGTGTGGCCGTACATGACTACGCCGAGGTCAATGGTGCGGTCCACGTCCATGGTCCAGGCGGCGTGCGGCAGTTCGAGCGTGCCGGGCTTGGGCACGGTACGGGCGCTCCACCCGACCGAGATCAGCCAGCACGCCTCGGCGAAGCCGTCGGCACCGGTCGACCCGTACATCAGCGCCGGCTCATGCCGGGCGGCCACATCCATCAGACTCAGATCGGCCACACCGGGCACGGGCACATACCCGACGAGCGCGGTCTCGCCGTACGCGCCACTGGTCGTATAGGCGACAAGGCCATACCGCCCGGGCCACCGCTGCAACAACCGCACCACGGTCACCCGCCCTTCCCCGCCCACACTCCCAGCCACACCCGCGCTCCCGTCGTCCGTGCGGATGATTACAAATCACCATGAACGGAACGTCAGGGACACCACCGGCGCGCCCGGCGAGCGATTACTCGCGATGGCGACGGGCGATGGGGCCCGCTACGAGCCCCTGTGCCGTCTCCGGTGCCTGGTCCTCAGGCCGGGCGTTCGGCCATGACGACCACACTCGGGCCGCTGTGCTCATTCGGGGGGAGCCGGACTTCGGCGACCGGGCGCAGTCCGGCCTGCTCGATCAGGTCCACGAACTGTTCCGGCTGCCATTTGTGTGTCGTCCAGCGAACCGGTACGCCTCCGTAGGCCTCGGTGCGCAGCGCGTCTTCGTCGCCGACGTGCGTTCCGGTGATGAAGTGTCCGCCCGGCTTCAGGGCGCGTGCGAACAGGGCGAGGACCTGGGGAAGGACGTCGCGGGGGAGGTTGAACAGTGACCACCACCCGAGTACGCCGCCGAGGGACGCTTCGCCGAGGTCGAGGTCGGTGGCGGAGGAGACGCTGAAGCGGCATTCCGGATGGAGACGGCGCGCGTTCTCGATCATGCGGGGTGAGAGATCGACTCCGGACACGTCGAGTCCGCGTTCGGCGAGGTAGGCGGTCACCGTTCCGGGTCCGCAGCCGACGTCGAGGACAGGTCCGAGCTCGCTCACGGTGTCGGCGAAAGCGTCGATGGACGCCTTGAGCCATGGGTGACGGCGGATGTCGCCCATTCCCGTCGTCGCCACCATGTGGGCGTAGTTGTCGGCCACCCGGTCATAGGACTCACGGACCACGTCGAGATCGGCCGGGCGATCAATTTGGTGTGCACGCATCAGCCAACAATAGGACGACGGCCGGCCGGGACGGTTGGCCGGTGCTGGGCCCGGTCGGACGGTCAGATCACCGGGGGGCGGCCCAGGGCTGTCATGCGGCCCACTGTGCGCCAGCTGATCGGGTGGCGGGTGCCGCAGGCTGTGCGTACGCCCTCGAAGAAGCCGCCGAACCAGGCGCGCAGGCCGCTCGCCGAGCGTGTGCGGGCCAGGGTGAGCAGGATCCAGGTGCCGAGGTAGAGCGGGACGAGCAGCGCCGGCAGATGGCGGCGGGCCAGCCAGACGCGGTTACGGGCGGTCATCCGGTAGAACTCCGCGTGCCGGGCGGGCGAGGTGCGCGGATGCTGGAGCACCAGCTCCGGCTCGTAACGGATCGTCCAGCTCGCGTCCAGCGCACGCCACGCGAGGTCGGTCTCCTCGTGCGTGAAGAAGAACTCGTCGGGCCAGCCGCCGATCTCGTCCAGCATCGGCATCGACAGCGCGTGACCGCCGCCCAGGAACGTGGTCACCTCGCCGCCGCGCATCGGATCGTCCACCCGCAGCCTGGGCACATGCCGGCGCGCCGTGAAGCCGGTCTCGTCCGCGATACGGAAGCTGATGATGCCGAGCCGTGGATCCGCCTCGTACAGATCGGCGACACGGGAGATCACATCGGCCTCGATCAGCAGGCCGTCGTCGTCCAGATCCACCAGTACGTCGATGTCGCCGGCCTCGCGGAGCTTACGCAGTGCGACATTACGGCCACCGGAGACGCCGAGATTTCGCTCCAGTTCCACCCCGATGACCCCGTCGGGCAACTCCGGCAGTGGCGCGCCGTTGCCGACGACGACGATCCGGGCGGCGGACTCGCGCTGCTTGGCCACGGAGTCCAGCAGGGCACGCAGCTCGACGGGCCGGGTTCCCATGGTCAGCACGGCCACACCCACACGCGGTCGGGACACGTCCAGATCACCCCAGCTCTCGGTAACGGCGGAACTCGATGCTAACCGCCGGCAGCCATACTGCGGCTACTGAAAGGTATCCCCCCGGATGCCATTAGTTCATCTTTACTCTCTGTGGCCACCCGTTACTCTTACTCTCTGTGGCCGCCTGTCATCGGCTGTGGCTGCCGGCCTTCCCGTCGCCCGGCTCGTAACTCCCGTATGCCGTACGCCCATAGGGCCCTCGTCACATCCGGCGGAGCGCCATGTTCTTGATCAGGCCGCTGTGGGAGACTGCCCGCATGGCGGTGGGCGGTGGTGGGGAGTGAGTGAGCCGCGCTCTGCGCCTACCATCGGGCAGCTCGTCCTCAGCAAGCAGCTCCAGTCCCTCCGCGAGAAGGCGGGACTCAGCCGTGACGACGCCGGCAAGCTGCTCCGTGTCACCGCCGCGACCATACGGCGTATGGAGATGGCCGAGGTCGCGCTCAAGATCCCGTACGTCGAGTTACTGCTGCCCGCGTACGGTCTCTCCGACGACGAGCGCGCCGTCTTCCTCCAGCTCACCGAGGAGGCCGCGAAGCCCGGCTGGTGGCAGCGGTTCCACGATGTGCTGCCCGACTGGTTCGGCGGCTACGTCAGCCTTGAGGGCGCGGCCAAGACCATCCGCTGCTACGAGCCGCACTTCGTGCCCGGCCTGCTCCAGACCGAGGACTACGCGCGTTCCGTCCTGGCCTTCGGCGAGATCGGCAAGGCCGATCCGGAGCGTGTCGAGCGCCGGGTCGCACTGCGGATGGAGCGGCAGAAGCTGCTCACGCGCGCCGAGGCGCCACCGGTCTTCTGGGCCGTCATGGACGAGACGGTCCTGCGGAGACCCGTCGGCTCCGCCGAGGTCATGCGGGACCAGATCGACAAGCTCCTGGCCTTGGCCGAACTGCCCAATGTGACGCTCCAGATAGCCGAGTTCGCGTCCGGCCACCACCCGGGCACGTACAGCCCGTTCGTCCTCTTCCGCTTCTCGATACCCGAGCTGCCGGACATCGTCTATATCGAGTATCTGACCGGCGCGCTCTATCTCGACAACGCCCGTGAGCTCTCCGAGCACAGGGAGGCGATGGACCGTATGGTCGCCCACGCGGAGTCCGCCCGCCGGACCAAGGAGATACTCACCGACTTCCGCAAGGAACTGTGACGTGGCCCCAGTTCTCCACTCGCGGTATACGCGCCCAACCCCGGCACACGCGCAGATCACCATCACGAAGTCAATGGATTCACGGAGTTCCCGATGACGGCAGGCACCCCCAAGCCCCAGGTCGACACCAGCAGGCCTCACCCGGCGCGTGTGTACGACTATCTGCTGGGCGGCAAGGACAACTACACGGTCGACCAGGAGATAGGGAAGAAGCTCCCCGACGCCTCGAAGCAGGACGCGCGGCTGAACCGGGCCTTCATGCACCGCGCCGCCGCCTGGGTCGCCCACAGCGGTATCGACCAGTTCCTCGACATCGGTACGGGCATCCCGACCGAGCCCAATCTCCACCAGATCGTCCAGGGGATAGCCCCGGCGTCCCGGATCGTCTACACCGACAACGACCCGATCGTCCTGCGGCACGCGGAAGCCCTGCTGATCAGCACGCCCGAGGGAGTCACCGACTACATCCAGGCCGATGTGCGCAGGCCGCGGGAGATCCTCGACCACGCCCGCGGTGTGCTGGACTTCGGCCGGCCCATCGCCCTGTCGCTGATCGCCCTGATGCACTTCATCCCGGACGAGGACGATCCGTACGGCATCACGCGCATCCTGGTGGACGCGCTGCCGGCGGGCAGTCTGTTCCTGTTCTCGCACGGTACGGCCGACTTCCAGCCGGACAATGTGGTGGGCCATGTGAACGACACGTACGGGAAGGGCGGTATCTCGCTGCGGCTGCGCACCCGCGCCGAGGTCGAGCGGTTCTTCGACGGGCTCGACATGGTGGATCCCGGGCTGGTGACGGCGCCGCGATGGTACAAGGACACGGCGGCGCCCGAGGACGAGCACAGCTCGTTCTATGTGGGAGTGGCGCGCGTCTGAGGTGCGGCCGAGGCGTATGAGGCCCGTCCGCTGCCTGTCCGCTGCCTACGTGGTGATGCCGCCGATCCACACGCTGGTGATCGCGCTGATGTAGCGCGCGCCGCAGTGGTCCGAGGGTACGACGAGCTGACTGCCCGCCGACTCCAGGCTCCGTCCGTCCATGGCTGTGGCCAGCAGGACCGGTACGTTGCCGAAGTCGGCGTCCAGCTCCGCCCAGGAGAGGACCGTATGGTGCCCGTCGCCGCCGGTGACGGCGAGCAGGAAGCGCGAACGGTCCTTGCGCCGCAGGGCGTCGAAGGCCGGCTTCGCCGAGCCGACCACTTCGCGGAGCAGCGGGCCCTCGAAGGTGTGGTGCCGTGGTCCGTCGGTCGCGCAGTGGAAGACCACGTCGGCGTGGTGCTGCTGCCACCGCTCGCGCAGGTCCGCGACGGTCAGTGAGACGGGACGCTCGACCTCTCCCTGGAGCAGCAGGGAGAGGGCACGGGTGCTGGTGTTGGTGCTGGTGCCGGTAGAGATGCCGGGTCGGCTCATCGGATTCCCCCTCGGGAGGCGGCTGCCACAGTTGGTGATGCCCGGCCGCCGGGAGAGGGAATCTCGGATACGAGCCAATCGTGCTTCTTCGCCTCGCTGATGTGAGCCATGAGTGCCGGATGGTGTGGCAATCACGTGTGTCACGTATGCCGTTGGGGCGGTCTGTCGACATGGACGTGCGTTGACTTCACCCGGGCCGTGACCGTCGCGCCGACCTGGATGTCCAGCTCCTCGACGGCCTCCCGGGTCACCAGCGAGACCAGCCGGTGCGGTCCGGACTGGATCTCCACCTGCGCGACCACATCGTCGAGCACCACCGCCGTCACGATCCCGGCGAACGCGTTACGGACCGAGGTCAGCGGTTCGCCGGGCACCGGATGCAGTCCCACGGCCCGCTCCTTGGCGAACGCGGCCAGGCCCACGCCGTCGATCAGCCGGTTGCCGGAACCGTCCCGCCGCATGGCCAGTTGACCGCCGTCGGCCCAGCGGCGGACGGTCTCCGAACTCACGCCGAGCAGTCCCGCTGCCTGGCCAATGCTGTACGAGGGCATTCCGGCACTTTAAGCCGTGTCCGGTGTCGGGGGACGAAAGAGCCCGGCCGCTTTCCCCCGCCGGCCGGGCTCTTCCACGCGCCGTACGGCGCTCCCCCCCCGTTCCCCCGTGTCCCCGTTCCCTCTACATCAAGGCCACGGTGTCAGTCCGTAACCTCGACGCGCCCATTGGCCGTGTCGGTGGCCGTCCCGCCCGTCCCCTTCCCGAGCGTCCTGCCCGCCGCCAGGCCCTTCAGCAGCTCCGCGAGGTCGACTCCCGTGGTGGAGCTGAGGAGTTCGACGCCCTGGGCCACGTTGTCGGCGACCGTACGAGCGAGCTGGCCCGCGCCATCCGTCGAGATCACCGTCATCTTGTCCACCGCGCTCAGCGGCTCGGACGCCTTCGCGACCACCGAGGGCAGCACCTCGACCAGCATCTGGAGGACGGCCGCGTCGCCGTACCGCGCGAACGCGTCGGCCTTCTTGTGCATGGCCTCCGCCTCCGCCGCGCCCTTCGCGCCGATCGCGGCGGCCTCCGCCTCGCCCTCTATCCGTACGGCAGCGGCGAGCGCGGCGCGGTGCGCCTTCTCGCCCTCACCGGTGAGACGGGAGCGCTCGGCGTCGGCCTCGGCCTGCTTGACCAGGGCGATACGACGGGCCTCGGCCTCCTGCTCGGCCTGGTAGCGGGCCGCGTCGGCCGGCTTGCGTACCTTGGTGTCGAGTTCGCGGTCGGTCAGCGCGGCCTGGCGCTGGGCCACCTTCTCCTGCTCGGCGAGTACGTCCTGCTCGCGCGCCGCCTGGGCCAGCGGGCCCGCCG
>NZ_FMDK01000179.1 GCF_900091995.1 Streptomyces sp. MnatMP-M17 | reverse complement strand
CCCAGCTCCTGCGCGCGTCGGCCGCGGACGGCGCGCCTGCCGCCGTGCCGCCTCCGATGGGCGTACCGCGCCCGCGCTCCCGCAACCGGCGCAAGCCCAAGGAGCCGCGGTGGCGGGCGGGCACCTGGGTGAGAGTGTTCAGTCTGCTGCTGTCCGCGATGACGGCCGCCGCCGTCACGGTGATCAGTGCCCTGGGCGCGAGCGTCTCGTACCACCCGCTCGAAGAGATGGCGCTGACCGTCGCGCCGCCGGGACTGGCCCGGTGGTGGCCGCTGCTGGTCTTCGGTCCCTGGCTGGTGGCGACGTTCTCGATCCTGCGCTCCGCGCTGCACCGCCGCAGGATCACCCATCCCTGGCTGATCCTGCTGCTCTTCTCCTCTGTCGCGGTGGCCCTGTGCGTGAGCGCCGCTCCCAAAACACTTCCCGGTATCGCGGTGGCCGCGCTGCCTCCCATCTCGGCCTGCGCATGCCTTTATCAGTTCATCCGGCAGATCGCCCTGACCCGTTTTCCCGAGCCACGCCACACCAGCACCGCCCACCGCTCCGCGCCTCGACGGCGGACCGTCGTCAAGAAGTGACGGTCAAGAAGCGACCGTCAAGAAGCGACCTGGGGGATTGGCAGATGTCATTCGTTTTGTCCTACCGCATGCCGTGTCCGTATGCCGTGTCCTAATGAACGCAGAATTCATTGCCCTCGGGGTCGGCCATGATGGTCCACTGCCCGGAGGGCTCCTTCGTCTCGTGGAGCACCGTCGCGCCCAGCGCCTCCAGCCGGCCGACCTCGGCGGCGCGTCGCCCTGGCTCGGAGTGCACATCCAGATGGAGCCGGTTCTTGACGGTCTTCGCCTCCGGTACGCGCTGGAAGAGGATCCGCCGGCCGAGCCCGGTGCCGCTCTCCTCCTGGTACGGATCGCCTGGATGGCGGACGGCGATCAGATCCCGGAAGGCGAGCCTCCCGTGCGACTCCACGGTGTCCGTGTCCGCGACGAGGCCGAGGCCCAGAAGCCGCTGGATGAGCGCGCTGTTGTCCTCGACGGCATAGCCGAGCGCGGCGGCCCAGAAGTCGGCCTGGGCGTGCGGGTCGGCCGCGTCGATCACGAGTTTCCAGTGCAGAGGTGCGGGAGTGGGCGCGGAAGCAGTCATGTAATCACCTATAGACGACGAGGGGACGGGAGGTCCGGGCGGTGCGGGACGTTGGTCAGCTCACGGGCTTGTGGCGGCTGGGGGACGGCGCGTGTTCCGAGGCGGCAGTTGTCGGCTCCGAGACCGGCGGAGCCTGATCCGAGGCGGGTTTCGCCGCGGCGGCAGTCGCCAGCCGCAGTGCCTCCGCCCTGGTACGCCGGGCGTTGCGCAGCGCGTCCCAGGTCAGGATCGCCAGCGCCAGCCAGACCAGTGAGAAGCCCGCCCACCGCTCCGGTGGCATCGCCTCGTGGAAGTAGAGGACGCCCAGCAGAAACTGGAAGACCGGGGCCAGATACTGGAGCAGGCCCAGCGTCGACAGCGGCACCCGGATCGCCGCCGCGCCGAAGCAGACCAGCGGCAGCGCGGTGACCACGCCTGTCCCGGCGAGGAGAGCCATCTGGCCCGTGCCCTCCCTGCCGAACGTGGCCGAGCCCGACGCGCCCAGCCACACCAGATAGCCGAGCGCGGGCAGGAAGAGAACCGCGGTCTCCGCCGCCAGCGACTCCAGACCGCCGATATTGATCTTCTTCTTGATCAGGCCGTATGTCGCGAACGAGAAGGCCAGCACCAGCGAGATCCATGGCGGCTGCCCGTATCCGACGGCAAGGACCAGCACTGCGGCGAAGGCGATGAAGACCGCCGTCCACTGGGCGGGCCGCAGCCGTTCCTTGAGCAGCAGAACGCCCATGGCGATCGTCACCAGCGGATTGATGAAATAGCCCAGAGACGCTTCCACGACCCGGCCGCTGTTGACCGCCCAGATATAGAAACCCCAGTTGAGGGAGATCGTGACGGCGGCCACGGCGATGAGTCCCAGCTTGCGGGGCTGACGTATCAGCTCGGCCATCCAGCTCCAGCGGCGCAGCGCCAGCAGCCAGATCGCGACCACGCCCAGCGACCAGACCATCCGGTGGGCGAGGATCTCCGTCGCTCCGGCCGGTTCGAGCAGTGGCCAGAAGAGCGGGACCAGCCCCCACATCCCGTAGGCGCCGATCCCGTACAGCAGTCCGCTCCGCTGCTCGCTGTCCGCCTTCACTGGCCCTCCCCGCCCGCCCTGCCCGCTTGCGCCGTTCCGCCATGAAGGTAGCGCCGGGCAGGGCCGCGTGTCATTCCCGTACCGTCATACGGTCATGACGGTACGGGGAGCGCCCTCGGGGCCATGGGGTGCGGGCGTGCGCGCGCTGAGGGCGCTGAGGGCGCGGCGCGTCAGGCCTTGAGCGCCTCGGCGATCGAGTCGGCGAGCGGTGTCGTCGGGCGGCCGGTCAGCCGGGCCAGGTCGCCCGTCCCGCCGGCGAGCCGTCCTCGCTGGATCGCGTGGTCCACGTCCACGAGGATCGCCGCGAACGGCTCGGGCACTCCGGCGCCGGTGAGGATCTCCAGTCGTGTCTCGCCCGGTACGTCGCTGTGCGCGATGGTCCTGCCGGTCTGCCGTGACAGCTCCGCCGCGTACTCGGCGAAGGACCACGCCGTGTCGCCGCTCAGCTCGTACGCCGTGTTGAGATGCCCGTCGCCGGTCAGTACGGCCGCCGCCGCGGCGGCGTAGTCCGCGCGGGCCGCGGTGCCGATCCGGCCCTCGCCCGCGTTGGCGACGACGGCGCCGTGCTCCAGTACGGGAGCGAGGTTCTCGGTGTAGACCTCGGTGTAGAAGCCGTTGCGCAGGAAGGTGTACGGCAGCCCTGATGCGAGGATGAGCCGCTCGGTCTCCTTGTGGTCGGCCGCCAGGTCGAAGTCGGCCTCGGGCCCGCCCAGTACGCCCGTGTACGCGAGCTGGGCCACGCCCGCCGCCCGCGCCGCCTCGATGACGGCGTTGTGCTGGGGCACACGCTTGCCGGGCTCGCTCGCGGAGATCAGCAGCACCCGGTCGCCCGCGCCGAAGGCGCCTGCCAGAGTCTCGGGACGGTCGTAGTCGGCGAGGCGCAGCTCGACACCGCGCGCCACCAGGGCAGCCGCCTTCTCCTCGCTCCGCGCGACGGCGACGATTTCGCCGGCCGGGACATTGGCGGCGAGCAGGGACTCGACGACCAGCCGGCCGAGATGTCCGGTGGCTCCGGTGACAACGATGCTCATGGGTGATTTCTCCAGTTCGTACGGTTTCATAGCGCTCTGACGCTCACCCTATGAGCTGCACTAACCAAGCGAAAGTACCCACTTTGAAGTAAGGTACCGGCGTGACCGTAAGCAGCGCGCCGGATGTCAATCGGCAGATGTGTCCCTCCCGGCTGGTTCTGGAGCACGTCACGAGCCGCTGGGGCGTGCTCGTACTGGCCGCCCTGCTGGAGCGCCCGTACCGCTTCAGCGAGCTGCGGCGCGAGATCGGCGGCGTCAGCGAGAAGATGCTCACGCAGACGCTCAGGACTCTGGAGCGCGACGGCTTCGTCCATCGCGACGCCCGGCCCGTGATTCCACCGCGCGTGGACTACACACTGACCGATCTGGGCAGGGAGGCCGCCGAGCAGGTCTGGGGGCTGGCCCGCTGGACCGAACGGCGGCTGGACGAGGTGTTCCGGGCCCGCGAGGCGTACGACAAGGCCCGGACCTCCGAGGCGTACGACAAGGCCCGGACCTCCTAGGAGATCCGGGCCTCACCGACGCAACGCACGACTGCTCAGCCGGTACGGCTCAGCCGACGACGGTCCAGGTGTCGCCGCCGGCGAGCATCTTGGACAGATCGCCCTTGCCCTGTTCTTCGACGGCCCGGTCGAGCTGGTCCGACATCAAGGCGTCGTAGACCGGCCGCTCGACACTGCGCAGTACTCCGATGGGCGTGTGGTGCAGAGTGTCCGGGTCCGCCAGACGCGACAGCGCGAACGCCGTGGTGGGGCTCGCCGCGTGCGCGTCATGGACGAGGATCCGCGATTCGTTCTCCGGCGTGACGGCCACGACCTGGAGATCACCGGTCGCAGGGTCCCTGACCACGCCCTTGGAGCCTTCGACGCCGAAGCGGATCGGCTGCCCGTGCTCCAGCCGGATCACGGCCTCTTCCGCCTGCTGCTTGTCCTTCAGCACGTCGAAGGCACCGTCGTTGAAGATATTGCAGTTCTGGTAGATCTCCACCAGCGCCGTACCCGGGTGGTCGGCGGCCTGCCGCAGCACCTCGGTGAGGTGCTTACGGTCGGAGTCGACCGTACGGGCCACGAACGACGCCTCCGCGCCGATCGCCAGCGACACCGGGTTGAAGGGCGCGTCGAGCGAGCCCATTGGCGTCGACTTGGTGATCTTCCCGAGCTCGGAGGTGGGGGAGTACTGGCCCTTGGTCAGTCCGTAGATCCGGTTGTTGAACAGCAGGATCTTCAGATTGACGTTGCGGCGCAGCGCGTGGATCAGATGGTTGCCGCCGATGGAGAGCGCGTCGCCGTCGCCCGTGATGACCCAGACCGACAGATCGCGGCGCGAGGTGGCCAGACCGGTGGCGATCGCCGGGGCGCGGCCATGGATGGAGTGCATCCCGTACGTATTCATGTAGTACGGGAAGCGGGAGGAGCAGCCGATGCCGGAGACGAAGACGATGTTCTCCTTGGCCAGGCCCAGTTCGGGCATGAAGCCCTGGACCGCAGCCAGCACCGCGTAGTCACCGCAGCCGGGGCACCAGCGCACTTCCTGGTCCGACTTGAAGTCCTTCATGGACTGCTTGGCCGCGGCCTTGGGGACCAGCGTCAGCAACTCGTTGGCATCAGACATCGGTGGCCTCCTTGAGAGCCGTGGCGAGCTGCTCGGCCTTGAACGGCATGCCGTTGACCTGGTTGTACGAGTGCGCGTCCACCAGATACTTCGCCCTCAGCAGGGTGGCGAGCTGTCCGAGGTTCATCTCCGGCACCACGACCTTGTCGTACCGCCCGAGGATCTCCCCGAGGTTG
>NZ_FMDK01000296.1 GCF_900091995.1 Streptomyces sp. MnatMP-M17 | reverse complement strand
CGCCTCAGCCGCGCCTCCCGCGCCCACAGGGCCTGTCCCGCTGCCCGTACGTGGCGCGCAGACCGACCGGCCCACGCCCGCCGCCGCGCGTCCCGGCGCCCGCCACGGCCACCGCAGACGTCCTGTCACTCCGGTGGAGCCAACCGCCTCGCCCGTTGTCCCATCGGCCGAACCCGCCGACGACGGCACGATCCGCGCCAACAGAAGCAGGCCCCAACTGCCCAAGCGCCGTGGCCAGGAGCACCTTGTCCCACAGCTGCGGGACGGGCCTCCGCCACCGCCCGCCGCCGAGCCCGCGCTCCATGATCCCGGGCTGATGGCCGCCTTCCGACGAGGCATCGGTCTCGCCGAGTCCCAGCCCGTGGCGCACTCCCCGGAGCAGTCCGAACAGCCGGAACCGCAGCGCCACGACACCACTTCCAAGGAGTAGATGCACCATGGCGAGCGATGTGCCGACCGGCCATGTCTCGGACCTCGACTGGCTGTTGAGCGGTCTGGTCCAGCGTGTCCCGTACACCCGCAGCGCGGTGCTGCTCTCCGCCGACGGCCTGGTGAGATCCATGCACGGTATGGACACCGACAGCGCCGACCACATGGCCGCCCTCGCCTCAGGTCTGTACTCCCTGGGCCGTAGCGCCGGAGTGCGTTTCGGGGACGGCGGCGAGGTCCGTCAGGTCGTGGTGGAGCTGGACTCGACTCTGCTCTTCGTCTCCACGGCGGGCTCGGGCACCTGTCTCGCCGTACTGGCGGGACGTGAGGCGGATGCCGCGGTGCTCGGTTACGAGATGGCCATGCTGGTCAAGAGCGTACGGCCGTATCTGGCCACTCCGTTGAGACAGACCGCCGGCTCCGCCCCGGGCGCCCTGGGCCGTTGACCGTGCCGGTCCCGAAGGAAGGGCCTCTGCTCGACGGCGCGGCCGGCCGGCTCATCCGCCCGTACACCGTCAGCGGAGGCCGGACCCGGCCCACGACATCACTCGATCTGCTGACACTGGTGAGGGCCACCGGGCTGGTGCCTCCACCGGATCTCGGGCCCGAGCATGCCCAGGCTGTCGGCCTCTGCGGGGGCCCGATCTCGGTGGCGGAGATCGCGGCGTATCTCGGTCTCCCGGCGTCGGTCACCAAAATCCTGCTCTCCGATCTGGTGGACTGCGGGGCGATCACCGCACGACCCCCCGACAGTTTTGACCACCCCACCGACCGTTTCCTGCTGGAGGCAGTGCTCGATGGCCTACGACGACAGCTCTGAAGCCCTCCCCGAACCCTCTTCCCGGCCCTTTCCCACCGCGCTGAAGATCCTTGTCGCGGGCGGTTTCGGCGTCGGCAAGACCACCTTCGTGGGAGCGGTCAGTGAGATCGCGCCGCTGAGTACGGAGGAGCTGCTGACCCAGGTCGGCGCGGCGACCGACGATCTGACGGGCGTCGAGACCAAGACGGCGACCACGGTCGCCATGGACTTCGGCCGGATGACGCTGGACGAGCGTCATGTGCTCTATCTCTTCGGCACACCGGGCCAGGAGCGTTTCTGGTTCATGTGGGACGAACTGTCGCGAGGCGCGCTCGGCGCGGTCGTGCTGGCCGACACCCGGCGGCTGGACTACTCCTTCTCCGCGGTGGACTTCTTCGAGCAGCGCGGCATCGGATTCGTCGTCGCCGTCAATGAGTTCGACGGCTCCTACCGCTATGGCGCGGAGGAGGTACGGGCCGCCATGGACCTCAGACCGGAGGTGCCGATCGTGCTCTGCGACGCCCGTATCGCCAGCTCCGGTATCCAGACCTTGGTCACGCTCGTTCAGCATCTCCTCACCTCGTCGGCGTCGGCGTCACCGCCGCCGTCACCGGCGCGGCCATCGTCACCGGCTCTGTCCCCGGTTTCGGCTTCGGCTCTGTCGCCTGTTCCGGTCGAATGACGCGGGTACCACGGAGGACGGGCATGCAGTACGACCCGATCGGACGCCTGCTTCTCACTCCGGTCGACCGGGACGCGCCCGAGCGTGTGGTGCGGCTGCGCGAGCTCGGTCTCGGCGAGCGTCCGGAGCCGGTCTTCGACGCCTTCGCACGGGAGCTGGCGCAGCTGACCGGCGCTCCGTACGCGATGGTCAACTTCATCGGCGAGGAACGCCAGTTCTTCGCCGGGCTGCACGCTCCGCCCGGCGCCGGTGACGGCCGGTTCATGGCCAGGGACCTCGGCTACTGCCCGTATGTGGTGGTACGGCGCAGGGCGCTGGTGCTGGAGGACGTACAGGACTTCCCACGGTTCGCCGCGAACGCGCTCGTCGACGAGATCGGTATCCGCTCCTATCTGGGAGCGCCGCTCATGGACCGTACGGACCGTACGGGACTGGCGCTGGGCACCGTCTGCGTGATCGACACCGAGCCGCGGCGCTGGGGCCGTTCGGGACTGGACACCATCAAGTCGTATGCCGCGGAGCTGATGGCACGGATCCACCGCAGGGAGGTCGGCCTGATCTGATGCCGCTTGATCCACTACCCCGGCATCTTATGTGACGACCCGTCAACAGGACTCCCAGAAAGGCGAGATGGTGCGCGACGGCGGAGGCGCCGTACTCGCGCGCAGGACCACCTCGCCGCCTACCCGCAGCACCCGTGAGCGTGTTCCGCGCGGCTCGCGCAGCGCGAGCGAGATCACGCTCTCGCCCATCGTGGTGAGCGGCAGGGCGACGGTCGTGAGCGGCGGAGTCAGCTCCCGTACGAGCGGGATGTCGTCGAAGCCGGCCAGTGAGAGGTCCTCCGGGACCCGTAGGCCCGCCTCGCGGAAAGCGGCCAGCGCGCCGACGGCCATCACATCGGTCACCGCGAAGACACAGGTGGGCCGGGCGGAAGGACCGGACCGTACGAGCAGTTCCCGCGCGGCTGCGTAGCCGCCCTCACGGGTGAAGGCGCCGTGCACCACGGATCCCGCGCCGAGCGTGATCCCGGCCTCCATCAGCCCTTCCCGGAATCCGGCCAACCGGTCGGCGACCGTGGTGAGTTCACGCGGACCGCTCAGTACGGCGAACTCCCGATGCCCCAGGCCCAGCAGAGCGCGGGCGAGATCGGCCGCTCCGGCGCGGTTCTCTGGCAGCACGGCGTCCGTGCGCAGACTGCGATGGCGGCTGACGACGGCGACCCGGCCGCCCGCGCGGATGTACGGCGCCAGTTCCGCGCCCAGCCTCCGCTCCCAGGCAGGGTCCTGGAAGCCCGAACCGATGAGCAGGATCGCACGGGCGCGCTGGGCGCGGAGCACCGAGACATACGCGATCTCCTTGGCCGGTTCGCGGAAGGTGCTGGCGAGCATGACCAGGACGTCCTGCTCGGCGGCGGCCCGCATCACACCGCCCGCGATCGCGGCGAAGTAGGGATCGCCCACATCGTGGCAGATGACACCGACGGTGTTGCTGGAGGCGCTGGCAAGGGCCTGGGCATGGGCGTTGGGGATATAGCCGAGCACATCGGCCGCGGTGCGCACCCGCTGCCGCAGCTCCTCACGGACGCGCGCCGTGCCGTTCAGCGCTCGGGACGCGGTCGCCAGGGAGACACCCGCGCGGCGGGCCACGGCGTCCAGCGTCACATGGGTCTGTGCTTCCCGTTCACTCAACTCACTCAACTCGACCCCCAGGTCGCGGCGGCGGTGGCGGCGGTGCCCGAGGAGAACCTGCGGACCCCGAAAGTTCGGGACGACCTATTGACCGTACGGACGGGCAGTCATTAGCGTGGCGATCACCCTACCAGAAAGCGCTTTCTGAAAGCGCTGTCGGGGAGCACCGCTCTTGTAACTACCCGGATTTCCCGAGGAGTTCACTGTGAGCCAGAGCGTCGTACCGACACCAGCACCGAGTCCGGCTTCGGGGTCGGCACCGGCAACGGCCAAGGATGTGGCGGGAGTCGCGGAACGCGGCAGACCGGGCGCGGGCGAGCGGTTCGGCCGCGTGGTGGAGGCGGGCTGGCGGCCCGTCGTGCTGCTGGGCGCCTGTTTCGTCGTGTGGTGGATCATCGCCGCGGCCGAGCTGGTGGAGCCGTATCTCGTGCCCTCGCCCGGCGCGACGCTCGATGTGCTCACCGGCAAGGCCGGCTATCTCTGGCAGCACACCTGGGTGACGACCTATGAGACGCTGCTCGGCTTCGCGATCGCCGTCGCGGTCGGAGTGCTCGCGGCGGTGGTGATGGTCTACTCCTCGACCGTCGAGAAGACGCTCTATCCGATCCTGCTGTTCGCCCAGGTCGTGCCGAAGATCGCCATCGCGCCGCTGTTCGTGGTGTGGCTCGGCTTCGGTATCACACCGAAGATCCTGATCGCCGTGCTCATCGCCTTCTTCCCGGTGGTGATCTCGATGGTCACCGGGCTGAAGGCGGTCGATCCGGAGATGCTCCAGCTCTCCGCGACCATGGGCGCGAAGTCCTGGCAGACCTTCGCCAAGATCCGCTTTCCCGCCTCGCTGCCGCATCTCTTCTCCGGGCTGAAGGTCGCCGTGACACTGGCGGTGACCGGTGCGGTCGTCGGGGAGTTCGTGGGCGCGAACGAAGGGCTCGGCTATGTGATCCTCCAGGCGAACGGCAATCTCGACACTCCGATGCTCTTCGCCGGACTGCTCGTCATGTCACTGATCGGCGTCGTCCTCTTCGTCCTGGTGGAGATCGCCGAGAAGCTGCTGCTGCCGTGGCACGCCAGCCGCCGCGACAGCAATGTCACCACCGCCTACTGACGCTTACCGTCCCGTTCCGTCCCGTCCGTTCTGTCCCGCTCCGTCTCGTCTCGACTCGACCCCGTTCCGGGAAGGGCCAGCCATGCATGCGCGCAGACTCCTGATCGGCCTCGTACCGCTGCTCCTGGTCGCCACCGCCTGCGGCGAGGACGGCTCGGGCACCAGCACCAGCGAATCGGGCAAGAAGCTCGACAAGGTGACGCTGACACTCAACTGGTATCCGTACGGCGAACACGCGCCGTTCTACTACGGCAAGCAGCAGAAGATCTTCGAGAAGCACGGCATCGATCTGACGATCCGCGCGGGCCAGGGCTCGCAGAAGACCGTGCAGGCGACCGGCGCGGGACAGACCGACTTCGGCTGGGCCGACACACCCGCCGTGCTCAGCGGAGTGGACCAGGGCATCGCGGTCAAGAGCCTCGGTGTCTTCCTCCAGACCACACCGTCCTCCGTGCAGTTCTTCGACAGCGAGAACGTCCGGGCACCCGCCGATCTCAAGGGCAAGACCATCGCGGGCACGGCCGGTGACGCGCTGAGCAAGACCTTCCCGATCTTCCTGGCGAAGAACAACCTCAAGGAGTCGGACGTCAGGATCCAGAACACCGATCCGGCGGGCAAGATCGCCGCGGTGATCTCGGGAAAGACGGACGCGCTGCTCGGCTATGCCAGTGACCAGGGCCCGACGATGCAGGACAAGGCCAAGAAGCAGGTCTCGTATCTGCGCTTCTCGGAGCACGGTCTCAACTTCTACTCCAACGGTCTGATCGCGGGCCGGGAGATCCTCTCCGGCAGGAGCGAACTGGCCGGGCGTATGGTCCAGGCCGTCAGTGAGTCCTGGGCCGCGGCCGAGAAGGCGCCGGAGCCGGCCGTCGCGGCGATGGAGGGCGCTTCGGAGCAACTGCCGCCCGAGAGTGTGCTCTCGGAACAGTTCAGGACGACACTCACACTGCTGCACACCGACGCGACACAGGGCAAGGCGCCCGGTGTCAACACCGAGAGCGACTGGCAGCAGACCATCGATGTCTTCACCGAGGCCGATCTGGTGAAGAGCCCGAAGCCGGTCGCGGAGTACTGGGACAGCGGCACGGCGCTGAAGGGATGACGATGGCCAGGGACTTGACGTTGCGGAAGGCTGCCGGGCCGGCCGAGGGAGGGCCGGTGACCGGCGGAGAGACGGCGGCCGAAGGAGGGTCGGCGGCGGCCGTCGGCCTTGAGGATGTGGCCGTCCGCTTCCGGACGAAGAAGCGCGATGTGACCGCCCTGCACGAGGTGTCCCTCGATGTGACGCCGGGCGAGTTCGTCGCCATCGTCGGCCCTTCGGGCTGTGGCAAGTCGACGCTGCTCAAACTGGTCGCGGGCCTGCTCCGGGCATCCGCGGGCGCCGTACGGCTGCACGGCGACCGGGTCGACGGGCCACGGCACGACATCGGCTATGTCTTCCAGCGGGCCGCGCTGCTGGAGTGGCGCACCGCCCGGCGCAATATCCTGCTCCAGGCGGAGATGCGCCGGATGCCGGGCGAGCGGGCCCGTGCGCGTGCGGACGAACTGATCGCGATGACCGGGCTCTCCGGCTTCGAGGACGCGTATCCGCATGAGCTGTCCGGCGGTATGCAGCAGCGTGTCGCGCTCTGCCGCGCTCTGCTGCACGAGCCGCCCGTACTGCTGATGGACGAGCCGTTCGGCGCGCTCGACGCCCTGACGCGCGAGCAGATGAACATGGAGCTGAACCGCATCTGGCGCGAGACCGGCACCACCGTGCTGCTGGTCACGCACTCCATCTCGGAAGCCGTCTATCTCGCCGACCGGGTGGTGGTGATGAGCCCGCGCCCGGGCACGATCACCGAGATCATCGATGTCGGACTGCCGCCCGAGCGCGACTATACGGAGACGCTGGGACGGCCCGAATTCCGCGAGGCGGCCGGACATATCCGGGGACTGCTGGGCGCGGCCTCGGCCCAGGACTGATCCCGGGGCGATCCGTGGCGCATCCCGGATGCGGGATATCGTTCTGTAGGTGAGAGAAAGTGAGACCGAAGGAAACACTCCCGGCGCCGGCCTCGGTACTGCCCCCGGCGCCGGCCTCGTCGACGAGCTGCTCGCCGCTCGCCCATGAACGCGAGCGACTGTCTGTGGATACGGCTCTGGGGTCCTACGCGCTTTCGCTGTCCGGGGCCTGAGCCGGTCCGGTGCGCCGTTGTGGTGGTCCAGCCATGAGCGCCGGTCCTACGTATGTGCCCGAGGCGATACGGCTCTGCGCCGACGAACTGCTCGACGCCGCCGACGCGTTGGCCGATCTGATGCTCGACACGGTGGCGGGCGGCGCCTCCATCGGCTTTCTCCATCCGCTGGACCGGGCGACAGCGGCGCGATGGTGGCGGGCGCAGGCCACCGCGGTACGGGAGGGACGGCTGTCCGTACGGATCGTCCGGGACGGCGAACGGATCGTGGGGACCGTCGGTGTGTCTTTCGCGGACAAGCCCAACGCCCGCCATCGCGCCGAGATCGTCAAGCTGATGGTGCACCGCGACGCGCGTGGGAAAGGGCTCGGGCGTACGTTGCTCACCGCGGCGGAGGAGGCCGCGGCCGAGGCGGGCGTGACGCTGCTGCTGCTCGACACCGAGACCGGCAGCCCTGCCGAGACGCTCTACCGTTCGGCGGGCTGGACCGTGATCGGAGTGGTTCCCGGCCATGCCGCGGACCCGGGCGGGACGCTCCGCCCGACCACCTTCTTCTACAAGGACCTCGGGAACCCCAAGCACCTCGGGAACTCCCAGGACCTCGGGCCGGTCCCGGCCGCCGTGTGACAGCGGCCGGGACCCACACCGTAAGCCGACCGATCAATCCTGGCTCAGTACCGCAGCCGCGACAGATACCGGTAGCTGTTCAGCGCGGACGCGAACGGATCGGCCGGTGCGTCGTGCTCCACCAGCCACTGCCGCACACCGCCGCTGCGCGCCGTGTCGAACATCGCCGGGAAGTCCAGCACTCCCGAGCCGACGTCCTCGAAATCACCGTTCGGCGCCATGTCCTTCACATGCAGCGCCGGGAACCGGTTGCGGTGTTCGACGAAGAGCCGGCCCGGATCGTCCCCGCCCTTCGCCGCCCAGTACAGATCCAGCTCGAAGCCCACCAGCTCGGGATCGGTCTCCTTGAGCAGGATGCCGTACAGACTCTCGCCGTCGATCACACTGTGGTCGCCGTCGTGATTGTGGAAGAGCACCTTGAGCCCGGACTCCCGGGCGACGCGCCCTGCCGCGTTGAACTGCCGTGCCGCTTCCCGGTATCCGGCCGGTGAGTGCATCCCGGCCGGCAGGCTCGGCACCACCACCCACTTGCCGCCCAGTGTGCGGACGTCCTCGATCGCCTGAGGCAGTCCGCTGCCGGTGACCGTGGTGTAGGCGACATGTTCGAGCACGGCCTTGAGCCGCGTCTCGTCCAGCATCCGCCGGATGTCGGCCGCGCTGTGGCCGTGTCTGCCGCTGACACCGACCGTCGCGTAACCGATCTCCGCCAGCCGCTCCAGCGTTCCCTTGAAGTCCGTCGCGAGCGGTGTGCGCATGGTGTAGAGGTGCATACCGATCCCGGACGGCGGTATGCGCCGCCGCGGGCAGCGGCCTGCGGCGCCTGCGCCATAGGTGGTGGTCCCATGGGTGGCGGCATTGGCGGCGGTCGCCGACGCCACCGCCGTACCCATGCCC
>NZ_FMDK01000319.1 GCF_900091995.1 Streptomyces sp. MnatMP-M17 | reverse complement strand
GCTCGCGCCCCTCGCGGGGCGGGCCGGGTCGGCCGGTGCAGTGGGAAGTCGAGGCACTCGACCCCACCGAGCTGCAGCGCCTGGTCCTGGCCGCCGTCGAACCCCACACCGACCGTGCCGTTCTTGCCACCCGGATCGCGGAAGAGGACCGCCAGCGCCGACAGCTCAGGGCGATCGTCGACGAGGCGACAGGGCGGCGTAGCCCCGGCGGCGGCAGGTAGCCTCCCGCGCTCGGGCGCCGAGCCGACGCGGAGCAGAACGCCGGGACCGCATCTCGCAGCGTGTCGGCCGCGTTCAGCGATTCCGACGTGCTGCGTGTCCCCGTACGCGAGCCCGGCTGGCATCCGACACCGGCTCAGCTGGCGATGAAGGGCTCCAGCGTCTTCTTTGATGGGGTCGGCTTGTCGTCGAGCCGGATGAACGCGCTGACCTTGGCGAGGGAGAAGTAGTGGGAGGCGTCCGTCACCGGCGGGGTCGGCTGCCCGTCGACGAAGCGGACCCTGCCGCCGACGTTCTCGACGGTGAAGGCGTGGCCGCCGCCGTTCTTCCACGCCACCGCGACCATCCCGCGCGAGCCGGGTTCGCCGAAGGCGCGCTCTACCTCGGACCGGCCGACGTCTGAGGCCGAGCTGTCGCAGAAGCTGAAGCTCCCACCCCATGCCTCGCCGAGCTCGGCCACCCTGCGGCCGTTCGTGGAGTCGGGACCGGCCTCGACATCCAGCCCGCGCCGGCGCAGCTCATACGCCTGGGCGACGTGGCTGCAGTTGTGCGAGTAGGCGTGGACGCCCTGCTGGTAGTGCGGGTTGGCCGCGTCCAGTGCCTTGTCGATCTGCTTGTTCGTCTTGCGGGCCTCAGCGGCCCGGGCCACAGACCCCTGGGTGTGGTGCCGAACCACCGCGGCCGCCTGGTTCATGTGGTTCTTGGCGTCGATCGCCGCACGCTCGGCGGCATCGTGGTCGCCGGACTGGGTTGCGGCCCGGGCACGTTCGGCGCTGGCCTGCGCCCGCTCGTGTGCCTCCCAGGCTGCCCCGCCGTAGTCGATCTCGCCCTCATCCAGGGCCTGCCGGTAGGTACGGGCGGCGGCGGACGTGTGGGTGGCGTACCGGGCCCGCCGCATCGCCAGACTGCTTCCGCGGCACCGCCGTCCGCCCTGTGCCAGTGACCTGCACACGTTCAACTCCCCTGACTGGCCTTCGTATCTGCCTGATCAAGGGGTCAGGTTCGGGGGAGTTGCCTGTGGACAGAGACCTGTGCCGTCCCTCGCGCGCCGACGGGCGCAGTGCTGTGACCGTTCGCGATAGTTGGCGGATGTTCACGCTTGTTGGCGGAGCCGCCGAGACGATCACCTGAGCTGCGTCTTTGCTGGTGGAGAGCCCGGTTCGAGGCTCGGAGCCGCCAACTACCGTGAACAGGTCTCGCCAACTGCGATGAACAGGAACGTCGTGACCTGCGAGGACTCCTCGGGTGATCCGTGTGAACAGTCACAAGTGCCGGCGAGGGTGGTCGGACGAGGGGAGGCCGGTCAGTCAGACCGAAGGCGCAGAGGGGCAGTCGATGACCGGGAACTGCATGGACGCGCCCCCGGCGGTGAAGACCACCAGGACCGGCCCGGGACCGCCCCAGAACGGGCTGACACCGACCGGCGTGGTGGCCTCCATCTCGAGCAGCCAGACGCGGACCGCGATCGTGCTCACCGCGTACATCGTCAGCTCCCACGCGGCCGTCCGGTACCCGACCACGTCAGCCCGTGCCCACTCCTCGGCCGGCCGGTCCTCGGCGGACATCGTCAGATGGACCTGGTCGTAGACGAGGCGGACTCCTTCGCTCGCGCGCGCCCGGCGCGGCGGTACGGCCTCAACGATTCGCAGCAGATCCGCTGCCGACACCGTCGCCATCGTGTCCCCTACCTCTTCTGCGAGGTGGCGGACGCGGGTCCGGCACTGTCGTCGGAGGTGCCGGGGCCCGTGGCCGACGGGCCCGCGACGTGTTCGCCCAGCTCCGTGAGCAGCGCCGGATTGACGATCCGCACGATCGCCTCGATGTCGCTCCGGCTTGCGGCAGGCCACAACTCGGCCCGGGCGGCCCGGTACTTCGCCGCGAGACGGTCACGCTTGGCGGCCGGCAACTGGGCGGCCCGGTCGGGACGCGAGTTGTGCGCGTTGTCGGCGATCTTCAACAGCGTGGCCAGCGGATCACGGGTGATGCGCCGGATCTTGTCCTCGTACGGCACGCCGTCCTGGTTGGTCACCGCCTCCACGATCGCGACCACCCGGCCTGGCACGCCCGCGGCGAGCAGCCGCTCGGCGGTCCAGTCGGTGTCCTCGACGACGTCGTGCAGGAGGCCGGCCATGACGAGGTCGTCGCCGAACGGGGCGAGCCCGTCGGCCACGGCCTGGACGTGCGCGAAGTACGCCACGCCGATCTTGTCGACCTGGCCGGCGTGGGCGAGCTCGGCGAGCGCGCGGACGTCGTCGACGGACGTCACCGTCGGCAGCTCATCGTGCATATCGGTTCCTCTTCCGTAGGGGTGGTGCCACCGCAGGACCGCGGTGGCCGGCGCCGGGGACGGTCAGGCGGCTGCCGGGGCGGCCAGGGCGTGCGCGGACTCGCGGGCCTCGGCGAGAGCGGTCTTGAACGCCTCGCCGACTGTGGTCGCCTGCTCGGTCAGGCCGTTGATCTCGGCGACCGCGAGGTCGTCGCGGACGCTGCGGGCCAGCAGCTCCAGGAGGTCGCTGCCGGCGGCGGAGATCTGCTGGATCTGGAGGAACTCGGCGTAGCGCCGGTCGGCCTCGGCGGTCTGTTCGGCGTACGTTTCCAGTGCCGTCACCCGCCGTTCGATGCCGTCCAGCGTGGTCTGCAGCACCGCGCGGTGGGCCTCAAGCACGGGCCGGACCTCCTGCCCCTTCGCCCATGCAGGGGTGGAGCGTTCCACGCGGCTGTACGCGCGGAGCATCTCGGCGATCTCCCACTCCTTCTCCGGCAGCACCACGTCGTTGCGCTGGCGGTCGAGGTAGTCGTCCCGGTGCACCTTCGAACGGCGCACGGCGGCGACGGCGTGGCCGGCGCGGGCCAGGAGCTGCCCGGCGGCGGGGACCAGGTCGACGTCCAGGACGTACTGCTCGCGATCCTGCTGGATCCCGCGGAGCTTGTTGCGGGTCCCCAGGCGTCCCACGATCGGGATGATCGACATGAGCACCAGCCAGGTGACGCCGACGCCGACCGCAGGCCACAGGAGCCCCTCGAAGGGAGAGTCCGGGCCGGCGCCGCTGAAGAAGGCGATGCCGCAGGCGCACACGATCCCCGTCTCCCACCGGAGAGGGAGCCTCAGCTCGCGCCAGATGCTGCCGGTGCTGGCAGGGTCCGGATCGCGCAGCTCGGCGGGCTTCGCCGCGCGCAGCATCTCCTGGACCGTGGCCGGCAGGTCCGGGTTGATCGTCAGCCGCGGTACGACGAGCTCGCTGCTCCTGCGGTCTTCCTTGCTCCCGGTGTCGTCCTGCATGTGTGGTGTCCCCCTTGGTCGGAGTGCGGTGGTGGGCGGTTCAGCGGGCGTCGCTGCCGGCGGCGCCCGCCTCGGCGTGCCGGCGGCCCTTGTCGGTGACGGTGACGACGACGTCGGTGTCGTGGCCGTCGAGCTGCTCGGCGCGGTAGGGCCTGCGGGTCTTCAGCAGCCGGTGCTCGACCAGCCGGCCCAGGACGGCCTCCAGGTCGACGTCGTCGGCGGGCCGCGGGTGCACGCGCAGGCGGCCCTCGCCGAGGACCTCCTCCACGAGGAGCGCCTGGTCGGCGGTGTGTTCCGCCGGCGTGTCCGCCGCCCACGGGAGCCCGTTGGCCATGGCGTGCAGGAGCTTCAGGATCGCACGCTCGGCAGGGGAGAGGCCGAGGTCGGAGATCCGGGCGCCGCGGGTCGCGTTGTGCTCGGTGGCGGCGTAGGTGCGCACGCCGTCGGCGAGGAAGACCGGGCCGGCGGCGAGTTCCTGGACGACGTGCCGGCGCAGGGGCATGCGGTTCGCGAGGCTGCTGATCTGCTGCTTGGTGACGCCGACGATCTCTGCGGCCTCGGTGACGCCGGCCAGCTCGGGCACCAGCGGCTGGGCGTTGCGGCGGTCCAGCTCGGCCTCGGTGACGACCTCGGCCCCGATGACGGCGTCGGGGGTGATGTCCTGGGTCATGGCCGCGGCCTGGGCGTACTCGATGCCGCGGGTGACGGCGTCGACGACGCCGCCGGCGTCGACGAACAGGCGCACGCTGAGGTTGCCGTTGCCGGCCGGGCCGGCGCTCGGCCCGCTGTGCGGGTGGCGCTCGAGCAGCGCGTCGATCAGCCCCTCGTAGAGGTCCGCCGGTGCATCGGGCACCGCGAACTCCACACAGACGGAGTACGGGGAGTCGGTCATGTCTTCCTCTTCTTCATCGGGAGTCGTCGGTGACGGCGCGACGGCCGGGGCGCCGGGTTGCCCCGGCGCCCTCCGGCAGATCAGGGCTGGAAGCCCGCGCGCTTGAAGTACGCCATCGCGTTCTTCAGCCCCCGCGAGTCGCTGGGGGTGCTCGGCATGACCTGAACGAACTTGCCGTCCTTGAAGACGCGGTAGTGGCCGTTGCGCAGTGTCACGTCGAAGCCCTGGCTCTCCAGCTTCTTGATGAGCTGTCGGGTGTCCTTCTTGCTGGCCATGTTCTCCCCTATTACTGAACGCCGTCAAGAATTATGATGACACATAAAGCTGAACTCTGTCAAGAATTATGGCCAACCATGCTCCGGGGAGGTGTGGAGAACCGGCGAAAGGCCCTCCCACCAGGGCCTCACGGGCTGAAGCCCATGGGCGCACACCCCAGTGCCCGCCACGCGCCGCGGGCTGGGAGGCGTCCAGCGCCCGGCCCACGGCGCGCCCGCAGGATGGCGGGGACGCGGTCAGCCCTCCGGCGCGTTCGCGTCCGGCATGGTGGCCAGCACGCTCAGCAGCCGGAGAGTGTGCGTGCGGCGGCTGGCCTTGTCCCACACCCTCCACCCGGCATCAGCCAGGCTGCGACGGACCTCGGCGAGAGCGGCGTTGCGCACCGGGCGCAGGCGGCCGACCTGCGCGGGCCGCATCGCGGTCTCGTTGCTGTGGCCCTCGATGAACCACTCGCACTCCACGGTCCGCTCGCCGGTAGGGACGACGAACAGCCCGAACGCGCCGTGCTCCCCGTAGCCCCAGCGCCAGTCCCGGCCGATGACCGCCAGCGGAACACCCGCACTGCGGGCCTGCGCGAGCGCGGCCCGGACCGCCGGGTGCCCGGCGTGCTCGGGCAGGCAGCCAACGAACGCGCCCCGACTCCCCTCGGTGCTTTCCGCGCCGCCTTCCCACAGGTGGCCGGCGCGCCGGGCGAGCGCGGCCAGAGCGGGCGGGTGCGTCACCGACGCGGCGGCATGCATCACGGCGCGGAACTGCTCGGGCACCTCGGTGAGGTCAGCCCGCCCGTCCAGCACGGGGAAGAGCACCGCCACGTGGGTCAACA
>NZ_FMDK01000343.1 GCF_900091995.1 Streptomyces sp. MnatMP-M17 | reverse complement strand
CCACCGCCCCAGGCTCCGCCTCCGGCCGAGCCGCCGCACTCACCGGAGCCGCCCCGCAGGACCGGGCCGGCCGGACTGGCCGGGCTGGCCGGCGGACTCCCCGGCGGGCTCGCCGTCTGGCTCTCCGGAGGCGCGCTCGTGGTCGCCCTGATCGCTCTCGCCGTGGCCGTCTCAGGCGGCGACGGCGACGGCGACGGATCCAAGGTGACGGCCGGAGCCACCACGGCGGGACCGAACGCCACCTGGTCCATCCGGCCCGGCACCCTGCCCAGCGATCCGGGCGAACCCGATCCGGTGGTGACCGACGACCCGACGGCCTCCCCGGGCGCCGCGGGCGCGGCCTCTCCCGCGCCCACCGCGAAGGTCGACTGCCCGCCCGCCTCGGTCACGGTGACCGACGCGCCCTCGCTGGAGGCGGCGCTCGGCCAGGCACAGCCCGGCGACAGCATCCTGCTCTCCGACGGCGTCTACCGAGGCGAGTTCACCGCGAAGACCCCGGGCACCGCCGAGCAGCCCGTATTCCTGTGCGGAGGCCCGGACGCGGTCATCGACGGCGAGGACATCAAGGGCGGTTACGCCGTCCATCTCGACGGCGCGAGCCACTGGCGGCTGGTCGGCTTCACCGTACGCAACGGCCAGAAGGGCGTGATGGCGGACCGCGTGCAGGGAACGGTCATCCAGGGCCTGACCGTCGAGCAGATCGGTGACGAGGCCATCCATCTGCGTAACTTCAGCTCGGACAATGTGGTGCGGGACAACACCATCCGGGCCACCGGGCTGCGCAAGGAGAAGTTCGGCGAGGGCGTCTACATCGGCTCGGCCGAGTCCAACTGGTGCGCGGTCACCGGCTGCGAGCCGGACGCGAGCGACCGCAACACGGTGACCGGCAACCGCATCAGCGGCACCACCGCCGAGTCCGTCGACATCAAGGAAGGCACCACCGGCGGCAAGGTCACCGGCAACACCTTCGACGGCTCGAAGCTGAGCGGCTCGCACAACGACTCCTGGGTCGATGTGAAGGGCAACGGCTGGCTGATCGAAGGCAACACCGGGCGCCATGCCCTGGAGGACGGCTTCCAGACCCATCAGATCCTCAAGGGCTGGGGCACCGGCAACACCTTCAAGGGCAATACCGCGCAGGTGGACGGGCCCGGCTTCGGCTTCAACCTCACCTCCGACGGCAACAAGGTCACCTGCGACAACAAGGTGACCGGCGCGGCCAAGGGCCTCGCCAACGCCGACTGCGCTTCCTGACGGAGGCGGACCGCCGACCGATCCGCCCGATCCGCCCGGTCAGCGACCGATCAGCCCCGTCCCACCAGAACCGCCAGACCTACCCGTCCCACCGTCCCTACGCTCCTGACGCTCCTGGAGGCCGGCATGACCACCCCATCCCCTCGTCTCACCGTCATCGGCACCGGCTATCTCGGAGCCACCCACGCCATCTGCATGGCCATCCTGGGCTTCGACGTCCTCGGCGTGGATGTCGATCCCGTCAAGATCGAGCGGCTGCGCTCGGGCGAGGTGCCCTTCTTCGAGCCCGGTCTGCCGGAGCTGCTCGCCAAGGCCCTGGACTCCGGGCGGCTGCGCTTCACGACGAGCTCCGAGGAGGCCGCCGAGTTCGGCGACGTCCACTTCATCTGTGTGGGAACACCGCAGCAGAAGGACTCGTACGCTGCCGATCTGACCTATGTCGACAGCGCGGTCGAATCGCTCGCCCGGCATCTGCGCAGACGCGCGCTGGTGGTCGGCAAGTCCACCGTGCCCGTCGGCACCGCGGCCCGGCTGACCGAGCTGGTGCAGCGGGTGGCACCGGCCGGTACGGACGTGGAGCTGGCCTGGAACCCTGAGTTCCTGCGCGAGGGCTACGCGGTGGAGGACACACTGAGACCCGACCGGCTGGTGTTCGGTACGGGCTCGGAATGGGCCGAGCAGCAGCTCCGGGCCGCCTTCGCGCCGGTCATCGCCCAGGACACACCGGTGGTGGTGACCGATCTGCCGACCGCCGAGCTGGTCAAGGTCGCGGCCAACTCCTTCCTCGCCACCAAGATCTCGTACATCAACGCGATGGCGGAGGTCTGCGAGGCCACCGGCGCCGATGTGACGGGCCTGGCCACCGCGCTCGCGTACGACGACCGGATAGGCGGCCGGTTCCTGAAGCCGGGACTCGGCTTCGGCGGCGGCTGTCTGCCCAAGGACATCCGGGCCTTCACCCACCGGGCCGAGGAGCTGGGCGTCGGCCAGGCCGTCGCGTTCCTGCGCGAGGTGGACGGCATCAACCAGCGCCGCCGTGCCCGTACCGTCGATCTGGTACGGGAACTGACCGGCGGTGAACTCAGCGGTGTCCGGGTGACCGCGCTGGGCGCGGCCTTCAAGCCCAACTCCGACGACATACGTGACGCGCCGGCCCTGGATGTGGCCAGATCGCTCCACCGGTCGGGCGCCCATGTGACGGTCGTCGACCCGGCGGCCACGGAGAACGCCCGTCGCGCCTTCCCCGAACTGGATTACGCGACGGACGCGATGACCGCCGCGGTCGGCGCCGATGTGGTGCTGCTGCTCACCGAGTGGACCCAGTTCCGCGAGATCGATCCGCACGCGATGGGCGAGGTGGTCGGCCGACGCCGCATCGTCGACGGCCGCCACGCCCTCGACCCGGCCCAGTGGCGCGCGGCAGACTGGGAGTACCGAGCACTGGGCCGCCCCTGATCTCCCCGGTCAGACATGGCCTAGATGCATTGATCACGAGCGTTGTTGACACCGGCCGGGCTTGATCACCGGTTGAGGTCCAGCAGCATGGAGCGTTTGCCCACGCCGGTGTCGGCGTGGGCATCTGCGTTCTCGGGGGAGCTGGGGCCAGTTCCCTCACCGGCAGACGGGACGGCATGCGAGGCGTGCGAGAACCGTTGACAAACCAGTGACATGATTGGAACCTTTGACTCGCAAAAAGCTGGATAACCAGCTCAATTTTTTTGCGCTCTTCGTGCAACTTCACAGCAGGGCCTCTCACTCGCCTGCTGAGGTCTGTCACCGCACCGCGTACCACGCACCTCCTGCACCCGCTAGACGCGTGACGCGGGTCCCGCGCGTCGCACGGCCGGTCCGGATCCGCGGGCCGCCGCTCTCTCGTTCCGCCGATCCGACGAACAGAGGACACCATGAAACGGAAACAGCTCCGCTGGCGGTTGATCATCGGCGCGGTCATAGCCGCCATGATCTCCGTCGGGCTTCTGCCCGTCTCCGCCTCCGCGGCCGACCGTCCCAATCTCTCCCTCGGCAGGTCCGCCTCGGCGAGCGGATCCGAGGGAAGCCATCCCGCCTCCAATGTCACCGACGGCAATCAGGCGACGTACTGGGAGGGACCGAACAACGCGTTCCCGGCGTGGATCCGCGTCGACCTGGGCGAGGACACCGCTGTCGACCGGGTGGTGCTCAAGCTGCCGACGACATGGGAAGCCCGTACGCAGGCCCTCAGCGTGCAGGGCAGCACCGACGGGATCACCTTCGGCACTCTCTCGGCGTCGGCGGGACGTGGGTTCGCTCCGGCCGCGGGCAACACCGTCACCATCGACTTCACCGTCGCGAGCGTCCGTTACGTACGGCTGAACATCACCGGTAACACGGGCTGGCCCGCCGGACAGGTCTCCGAGTTCGAGATCTACGGTCCGGAGAGTGACGGCGGAGGCGACGGCGGAGACGGCGGCGGTGGCGAGGAGCCCACCGGCACCAACCTCGCGCGTGGCAAGGCCATCGCGGCCTCGTCGACGGTCTTCAACTTCGTCGCCACCAACGCCAACGACGACAACACCGGCACCTACTGGGAGTCCGCCGGCCATCCGTCGAACCTGACGGTGAAGCTCGGCGCCAACGCCGACATCACGGGAGTCGTGGTCAAGCTCAATCCCGACGCGGTCTGGGGCACCCGTACCCAGAGCATCCAGGTGCTCGGCCGTGACCAGGCCGCCACCGGCTTCACCTCGCTGGTGGCCCGCGCCAACTACACCTTCAACCCGGCGACGAACCAGAACTCGGTGACCATCCCGGTCACCGGACGCGCCGCCGATGTCCAGCTCCAGATCTTCAGCAACACCGGCGCCGGCGGCGGACAGATCGCCGAGCTCCAGGTCATCGGAACACCCGCGCCCAACCCGGACCTGACGGTCTCGGCACTCTCGTGGAGCCCTGCCTCGCCCGTGGAGAGCGACACGATCAGGGTGAACGCGACCGTACGGAACGCCGGAACGGCCGCCTCCGGTGCGACCACCGTCAATGTCAGCCTCGGCGGAGTCGTGGCCGGCAGCGCTCCGGTGGGCGCGCTCGCCGCGGGCGCCTCGACCACGGTCGCGGTCGAGACCGGCAGGCGCGCGATGGGCAGTTACCGGGTCACCGCGGTGGTGGACCCGACCGACACGATCATCGAGCAGGACAACGACAACAACAGCTTCACCGCGACCTCGGAGCTGGTGGTCGCGCAGAGCCCCGGCCCCGACCTCCAGGTGCTCGGCATCGAGTCCAGCCCGCAGAATCCGGCCGTGGGCGCGGCGGTCCGCTTCACCGTGGCGGTGAAGAACCGCGGCACCACCGCGACGGGCGCCACCACGGTCACCCGGGTGGCGGTGGGCGGCACCACGCTCAACACCGACACGCCGTCGATCGCCGCCGGCGCGACGGCCAATGTGAGCATCAACGGCACCTGGACCGCCACCAACGGCGGAGCCACCATCGTCGCCACCGCCGACGCGACCAACACCGTCGCCGAGACCAACGAGACCAACAACACGTTCTCGCACTCGATCGTGGTCGGGCGCGGTGCGGCGGTCCCGTACACCGAGTACGAGGCCGAGTCGGGCCGGTACCAGGGCACACTGCTGGAGGCCGACCCGCTGCGCACCTTCGGGCACACCAATTTCGCCTCCGAGTCCTCCGGGCGCAAGGCGGTGCGGCTGGGCAGCACGGGCCAGTTCGTGGAGTTCACCTCGACCAACCCGGCGAACTCGATCGTGGTGCGCAACTCCATCCCCGACGCCCCGAACGGCGGCGGTACGGAAGCCACCATCAGCCTCTACGCCAATGACACCTTCGTCAGGAAGCTGACGCTCTCGTCCAAGCACAGCTGGCTGTACGGCGATACCGACGGCCCCGAGGCCCTGACCAACACGCCTCAGGCCGACGCCAGGCGGCTGTTCGACGAGTCGCACGCGCTGCTGTCGACCACGTACCCGGTCGGTACCAAGTTCCGGTTGCAGCGTGACGCGAACGACTCGGCGTCCTTCTACATCATCGATCTGATCGATCTGGAGCAGGTGGCGCCGCCCGCGAGCAAGCCGGCCGAGTGCACCTCGATCACGGCGTACGGCGCGGTGCCCGACGACGGGATCGACGACACGGAAGCCATCCAGCGCGCGGTGACCGCCGACCAGGAAGGCGCCATCTCCTGCGTATGGATCCCGGCGGGCCAGTGGCGCCAGGAGAAGAAGATCCTCACCGACGACCCGCTGAACCGCGGGCAGTACAACCAGGTGGGCATCAGCAATGTCACGATCCGCGGCGCGGGCATGTGGCACTCCCAGCTCTACACGCTGACCGAGCCGCACCAGGCCGTCGGCAGCATCAACCATCCGCACGAGGGCAACTTCGGCTTCGACATCGACAACAACACCCAGATATCCGACATCGCCATCTTCGGCTCCGGCACCATCCGCGGCGGCCCGGGCGGCGCCGAGGGCGGAGTCGGCCTCAACGGGCGCTTCGGCAAGAACACCAAGATCGCCAATGTCTGGATCGAGCACGCCAACGTCGGTGTCTGGGTCGGCCGCGACTACGACAACATCCCCGACCTCTGGGGTCCCGGCGACGGGCTGGAGTTCAGCGGGATGCGTATCCGCAACACCTACGCCGACGGCATCAACTTCACCAACGGCACGAGCAACTCGCGGGTGTTCAACTCCTCGTTCCGCACCACCGGTGACGACTCGCTGGCCGTCTGGGCCAACCGGTATGTGAAGGATCCGTCGGTCAACATCGCGCACGACAACCAGTTCATCAACAACACCGTGCAGTTGCCGTGGCGTGCGACCGGTATCGCGGTCTACGGCGGCTACGGCAACAAGATCGAGAACAATCTGATCTACGACACGGCGAACTACCCGGGCATCATGCTGGCGACCGACCACGATCCGCTGCCCTTCTCCGGGCAGACCCTGATCGCCAACAACGCCCTCCACCGCACCGGCGGCGCCTTCTGGAACGAGGATCAGGAGTTCGGCGCCATCACACTGTTCCCGCAGGCCAGGGATATCCCAGGCGTCACGATCCGGGACACCGACATCTACGACTCGACGTACGACGGCATCCAGTTCAAGACGGGCGGCGGCAATATGCCGAACGTCGTGATCAGCAATGTGAAGATCGACAAGTCCAACAACGGCGCCGGGATCCTGGCCATGAGCGGCGCGCGCGGCAACGCGACACTGTCCAACGTGACCATCACGAACTCGGCCGACGGCAATATCGTCACCCAGCCGGGATCGACCTTCGTCATCACGGGCGGAGCCGCCGCGGCGGCACGGAACCGCA
>NZ_FMDK01000065.1 GCF_900091995.1 Streptomyces sp. MnatMP-M17 | reverse complement strand
CCAGTCCCGCGCGCGCCGCGACGCCCGCCAGCTTCGCGCGGGCGGCGGCCAGGCGTCCGCTCAGCTCATCGATCCGCGCCGTGGCCTCGCTCGCCCGCTGCCGGGCCGCCGCGCCTCGCAGCCGTTCGTCCGCGGCCGTCGCTTCGGCCTCGGCGAGGCTTTTCCGCAGGGCGGCGAGCTGGGCCTCCTTCCGCTTGGCGAAGAGCCCTCCGGGCGTGCCGACCTTATGGATCTTGAGACGGTCTTCCGCCACGGCGGCTTCGGCCCGCAGTACCTTCTGTTCAGCGTCCGCCTGCGACTCGACGGCTTCCGTGCGGGCCGTACGGGACGATGTGAGGTCCGCGTCCAGGGATCGCGCCTCGTCGTGCAGGGCGAGGGCGGCGCGCGCCTTCTTGAGAGATTCCGTCGCCTCGGTGAGGGCTTCGTCCAACTGTGCGGCGATCCGGGCCGTGATGCGTCCGGTATCGACGTACTCGCCGTACCGTTCACGCAAGGACGGCAGTTCGATGTCGCCCGCGCGCTGCACCAGACCGTCTCCGAAGCCGTCCTCGCCCGCGAGGAGATCACAGATGCGCTCCAGCGCCTGGTCGACCGCGACTCTCGTCGGCGCGAGGAAAAGGACGTTCAGCCCTTGCCGGTGATTGCCCTCGACCACATGCCCGACGACATCCGTCTTTCCTGTGCCCGGCGGCCCCCACAAGAAGAGGGCCTGGCTCGCCAACGCGTGTGCGACGGCGAGCCGTTGACGCGAATTCAGCTGCAACTTCTGCCAATTCGCCACCCATCGGCCCGGGTCGGGCTCGTGTGTGACGACAGGATTTCCCCGTCCCACGATCCATCCGGCGCTCTCGGTTCGCACAAGGCTGTCGGGCTGCCCGACCGATTCGAGGCGCTCGGCGACGACGACCAGACCGGCCGAGTCGTCCTTACGGATCTGGACGTTGCGAACGGACCGTCCCAAGTCCTCGGCGGTGATCAGCCGCACGCTGCCGTCCGGCATGCGCGCTGCCTCCGCGGTCGCCCAGGAGCCGCGCGAGGTCGAGGCACGTACCAGTACGGAAGTACCGTCGAGTGACGGGTGCCATCTCTTGCATCCGAATATGTACTCGAACCGCCCCGCGGAAGAGGACACGAAGCGACCGCTGGACAGCGACACCTTCTGTGCGTCCTTTCCGTCACCGCGCCGCTCCGCCTGTATTTCCGAACGCACGGCTGCCAGCAGTTCCGTCACCGGATACGGCCGCTCGTCCCGCGCCATACGCGCACCCCCCGGTATTCACACGATCGGGTCAAGGACTCTACGCGCGCGGTGGCCGGGAGCGAAAACCTTCCGGCCACGGTCTCGACGGGCCCGGCCACGGTCTCAACAGGCCCGGCCACGGTAGGGCCAGGGTGCCGGAGATCCCGGCCGCCCACTTGTTGACCGTGTTGAAGGTCGCCGGAGCCACGGCGATCGCGTCCGCCGGCGGGAGCGGGCGGTGCTCGCGTGTCTGAAGGCGTGAGTCCCGAAGGCGTGAGTCCTGAAGGCGTGAGCTCTGAAGCAGCCGCTGAAGATCCATCCAGGAGCCGCTGAAGAACCGCCGAGGAGCCGTCGGCGAAGAATCTTCGCGAGAGCAACACACAGTCGACGCACGGCCTCCCGCGCGTGCCGTTACGTTGTTGCCCGCTCGATCCTGAGTGCGAACTTGAACAGGTCGCCGGATTCCCTGGTGGCGCAGTCAGCACAGAAAGATCGCGGATGGACTACTGCTCCTCGTGCCGTCGGACCCTCAACGGGGCACTGGTGTGCCCCGGGTGCGGCGCGTACGCCCCGGACATCGCGCCTCCTGGCCACCGTCTCCACGCCCCCCACGACCGCAACACGGCGCCGGCGACCGTGCTGGCGGCGGAGGTGTGGCCCACTCAGAAGCCCGCGGCGGCCTGGGCGTCTCACCTCGACGCGGAGCCGATCGCATCGACCGCACCGGACACGCCGGACGCGCCGTACGCCGTGCCGTCGAGCGGCGCCGAGCACACCGATCCCGCGACACAGGGCCGCGCCGCCCGGCGCCGTCAACTGGCGCGCTGGAAGAAGCAGCGCCGCCGGGCCGCGGTCGCGTCGACCGTCGCGCTCGTCGGAGGCGGTCTGACGCTCGCCGTACTGCCGTCCCGCCCGTCCACCGGCCACGACGCGCAGGCCTCCTCGACACCGGAGCCGCAGGCCACGGCCACCACACTGGCGGACGCCACCGACACCGACTCGTCCTCCATACGGCCGAGCACCCGCGATCAGCAGGGCTCCGCCACCAGTACCGGCACCGGCTCCCACCCGTCCGCGATCACGGGCCCACCACGGAAGACCACCACCCTGGTGGCCTCCACCACAACAAAGAGCCCACGCCAAACCGCTGCCGCTGCCC
>NZ_FMDK01000299.1 GCF_900091995.1 Streptomyces sp. MnatMP-M17 | reverse complement strand
GGCGGGGCCACCGGTGCAAACCGGCTCGGTGAGCCGGTTCACACCGGCAGGGGGACGTCCCATCCCGCCACCGCCCCACGCCATGCACATCCCGCAGGACCAGGCCGGTCCGTGGCGGCCCTGAGCAGGTATCAGGGGAGCCTTCGCAGGAATTCCGGAGCGGGCCTCGGGGCATCAACTCTGGACGTCGCCGAGTGTTGCTGAGGGCGTTTCTCCGTTCTGGGCCTGCTGGGCGCGGTGTGCGAAGAGAGCGGCGATGTCCTTCACGAAGCCCTTGTCGAGCTGGTCCTCGTGGCGGGCGGAGGCATCGAGCCGCAGGATCGTCGTGCCCACCCGTATCTGCCCTGTGATTCCCTTTGTGCCCTGCGGACCGACGGCGCCGCGCAGCGCGTCGCGCTCCTCGCCCGCCGAGCCGAGATCGGCCTTCTCCTTGCCGGTCTTGCGTGCCGTGTCCTTCCAGAGCACGTCGTACGCGGCCTCGGCGGCCTGCTCGTCCTCGTAGGCGACCATCCACAGGCCGGCGAGAGCATCGCTGTCGGCACGCTCGAAGGTGACGGACCCCAGGAAGCGGGAGCCCTCACACCCCTTGTTGCCCTCGTTGGGGCAGACGCTGCTTTTCTTGAACTCGGTGTCCAGGGCGCCCGCCGAGGGCTTCTCTGCGGTCTTCCAGCCGGGCATGGCCTTCGCGTCCGGCAGCACCGACCGGACCTGCGCCTGATCGAGCGGCGCGGCGGTGTCCGCCTGCTCGCCGCCGCATCCGGCGAGCAGCACCGCCCCCAGTCCCGTCCCCGCAGCCCGCACGTACCACTGCCACTGCCTACGCATGACCCTCCCCGTTTCGCCGTCAGCTGCCGATCTTAACGATGGTGAGGCGGACCGGGAACGTGCTCCGGCCGGTCCGCTTGTACGATGCCCGCGCGAGTTGCTTCGCGTATCTCGCGGACAAGGGGTGCCCCCCTCTCCCGTGAGAAAATGCGAGATATGGGAGCGTGAGCGGGTGAGTGAGACGACGACTAGAACCCTGCAATACCGCTGTGACGGGCCGGAAGACGCACCGATCCTGGTCTTGGGCCCCTCCCTCGGTACCACCTGGCACATGTGGGACCGGCAGGTGCCCGAGCTGGCTCGGCAGTGGCGGGTGATCCGCTTTGATCTGCCGGGGCACGGCGGCGCGCCCGCGCATCCTGCCAGCAGCGTTCCCGAGCTGGCGGAACGGCTGCTGGCCACGCTCGACGGGCTCGGGGTGCAGCGCTTCGGATATGTGGGGTGCTCCATCGCCGGTGCCGTGGGCGCGGAGCTGGCGCTGCGCCGTCCCGACCGGATCGCCTCGCTCGCCGTCGTGGCCGCCTCGCCGCGGTTCGGCACGGCCGACGAGTTCCGCCAGCGCGGAGTGATCGTACGGGCCAACGGTCTGGATCCGATGGCCCGCACCGCGCCCGAGCGCTGGTTCACCGCGCACTTCGCCGCCGCCCAGCCGGCCATCGTGGAGTGGGCCGTCCAGATGGTCCGTACCACCGATCCCGGCTGCTACATAGCCGCCTGCGAGGCGCTCGCCGCCTTCGACATCCGCGCGGAGCTGGGCCGTATCACCGTACCGACGCTGGTCCTGGTCGGTGCCGAGGACAAGGTCACGGGACCGGCCGAGGCCCGCACCCTGGTGGCCGGGATACCGGACGCCCGGCTCGCGCTGGTGCCCGGCGCCTCCCATCTCGCGCCGGTCGAGCAGCCCGCCGCCGTCACCGATCTGCTCGTCCACCATTTCTCCACGGCCTGGTACAACCCGTCCGACACCTCCACCGGGCTGACCGTGCTGCCCGACCGGCTGCTCCAGCCCGCCGTCTCCGCACCGGCCGTACCGGTCGCCGAGATCGCGCCCGCCGAGCAGCCGGAGGCCGTCTCCGCCGGGCGCCCGGACCCGTACGAGGCGGGTATGCGCGTACGCAGGCAGGTCCTCGGGGACGCGCATGTGGACCGCGCCACGGCCACCGCGGACGACTTCACCGGTGACTTCCAGGAGCTGATCACCCGCTATGCCTGGGGCGAGGTATGGACCAGGGAGGGCCTGGACCGCCGTACCCGCAGCGCGGTCACACTGACCGCGCTGGTCGCGGGCGGGCACATGGAGGAGCTGGCCTTCCACACCCGGGCCGCGCTGCGCAACGGTCTGACTCCCGCCGAGATCAAGGAGGTGCTGCTCCAGTCGGCCGTGTACTGCGGTGTTCCGGCGGCGAACACGGCTTTCCGGGTGGCACGGACCGTAATCCAGGAGGAGACCACGCCCGAGGCGTAGCACGATGGCAGAAGGGACCTGAAGGATCCCCGAGGAATCCGAGACCCGAGGAGTCCGACCGCGCGGGATCAGGCAGCGCGGGAAGCGACTGGGCGAGAGAACGACCAGGCGAGACGAGAGAAGAGGCGGTCACCGGTGAGGCTCACCAAGAAGACGCACGCCTGCGTCCGGCTGGAGAAGGACGGACGGACGCTGGTCATCGATCCGGGCATCTTCACCGAGGAGGACGCCGCCGTCGGCGCGGACGTCATCCTCATCACGCACGAGCATCCCGACCACTTCCACGAGGGCCGGCTGCGGGCGGGCCTGGAGGCCAGTTCGGCGGCCGAGCTGTGGACGCTGCGCAGCGTCGCCGAGCAGGTCTCCGCGGCCTTCCCCGGCCGGGTCCACACCGTCGGCCACGGCGACGCCTTCTCCGCGGCCGGCTTCGACGTACGGGTGCACGGCGAACTCCACGCGGTGATCCATCCGGAGATTCCGCGGATCACCAATGTCGGCTTTCTGGTGGACGGCTCGGTCTTCCACCCGGGCGACGCGCTGACCGTCCCCGACGAACCGGTCGAGACGCTGATGCTGCCCGTGATGGCGCCCTGGAACAAGATCTCCGAGGTGATCGAGTACGTACGGGAGGTCAAGCCGCGCCGTACGATCGATGTCCATGACGCGCTGCTGACCGAGCTGGCCAGGCCTGTCTACGACACGCATCTCGGCAATCTGAGCGGCGCCGACCATGTCAGGCTCACGCCGGGCGACTCCGCGGAGGTCTGACACCGAGGTCCGGCGCCGAGGTCCGGCGCCGGGCGCGGTACGCACGCACCGCGGCGATCTGCTGGGACGCCGACTGTCGGACCCCGCCGATAGGCTGTCCGCATGCGCATCGCGACCTGGAACGTCAATTCGATCACCGCTCGCCTGCCCAGGCTGCTGGCCTGGCTGGAGAGCAGCGGCACGGATGTGCTGTGCGTGCAGGAGACCAAGTGCACCGCCGAGCAGTTTCCCGCCGAGCAGCTCCGTGAGCTGGGATACGAGTCGACGGTCAACGCGAACGGGAGATGGAACGGCGTCGCGCTGATCTCCCGTGCCGGCCTGTCGGACATCGTCAAGGGCCTGCCCGAAGGGCCCGAGTACGAGGGCGTGGAGGAGCCGCGCGCGATCTCCGCGGTCTGCGGCCCGGTCCGTCTGTGGTCGGTGTACGTGCCCAACGGCCGCGAGGTCGGCCATGACCACTACGCGTACAAGCTGCGCTGGTTCGAGGCACTGCGGAAGGCGGTGGCGGACGATGCGGCGGGTGCGCGCCCGTTCGCCGTCCTCGGTGACTTCAATGTCGCGCCGGCCGATGAGGACGTCTGGGACATCTCGCGCTTCGAGGGCGCCACGCATGTCACTCCGGCCGAGCGCGCGGCACTCGCCGCGCTGCGCGAGGAGGGGCTCACGGATGTGGTGCCCCGTCCACTCAAGTACGACCGTCCGTACACCTACTGGGACTACCGTGAGCTCGGCTTCCCCAAGAACCGGGGAATGCGTATCGACCTGGTGTACGGCAACGCACCGTTCGCGGCGGCGGTCAAGGACAGCTATGTAGACCGCGAGGAGCGCAAGGGCAAGGGCGCTTCCGACCACGCCCCGGTGGTGGTGGAGCTGGACATCTAGATCCGCCGTTCCGCGTGCCCCATGGTGGAGCGGGCGGGGGAGTGGCACTCTGAGCGGTATGAACATTCCTTTTCTGGACAACTGGCGCAAGCGGCATGGTGGTGATCGCAGCACCTCGCTGGCCGCCGCCGTCCGCGGTGAGCCGGAGGGTGTGGCCGAGCTGCTCTCCGAGTGCGAGCTGCTCCGTGTCCGGGCAGGGCGTGAAGGTCTCCAACTGGACGACTCACCGGCCTCGTTGGAAGCACTCGACCAGCTTCCGCCGCGCTGGCGGGACGATCCGGAAGAGCTGCCCTGGCTGGGCAATGACGCGGGCCTGTATCTCGGCACGGTGATCGTCCGTACGGTCCCCGGAGCGGTCTGGCACATCTGGCCCGGCGGGCATCCCGTGGTGCGTCTGGCCTCCGGGCGGGAGATCCAGGTGGTCGAGGCAGGGCTCGACTGGGCGGTCACCGGAGCGCCCGAACTGTCCCAGACATACGCGGAGGCGGCCGAGGCCTGACCTCGGCGTCCGATCAGCGAGCGCCTCTTGCGTTAAATATCGCTTATGTCCCACCCGTGCGTGTCGTGCGCGAAGTCCCTTGTCCGGCTGGATAGTTTGCGCTGACCTCGACACAGCCGGGAGTGGGGTGGGGCAGCGTATGGCCGTCGGTACGAGAAGAATCCGCACCGCCCTCGTGTCAGCTCCGCTCGTGCTCCTCGCCGCCGCTTCCGGCGCCGGGTGCGGCAAGCCGGGCAGTCCGCCCGTCAAGGGCCCGGAGCCCGACGCGCTGCCTCGCTATCAGGTCGACCACACCTTCCGGCTTCCCGGCTCCGCCACCTGGACGGCAGCGCGCGAGCGCGGGCATCTCGTCGTCGGCGCCAAGGAGGACCAGCCGTACATGGGCGAGAAGGATCCCGCCAACGGTGTCTACTCCGGCTTCGACATCGAGATCGCCAAGATGACGGCGGCGTCCCTCGGCTTCGGCCCGGCGGCGGTCCGTTTCCGTACGATCGCCTCCGCGAACCGCGAAACCGCCCTCCAGAACGGGCAGATCGACTACTACGTCGGCACCTACACCATCAACGCCAAGCGCAAGAGGCTCGTCGGTTTCGCCGGTCCTTACTACATGGCGGGCCAGTCCCTCCTCGTACGCAGCGACGAGCACGGCATCGACGGGCCGCGCGATCTCGACGGCAAGCGCGTCTGCTCGGCCGCGGGCTCCACTCCGTACCAGCGGATCAAGGACGACTATCCGCGTGCCGAACTCGTCGCGTACGACACCTACTCGGTCTGTGTGGACAATCTGCTGACCTACCAGGTCGACGCCGTCACCACCGACGACACCATTCTGATGGGCTACGCGGCCAAGGCGCCCGACGCGTTGAAGGTGGTCGGCAGGCCCTTCTCGAAGGAGCCGTACGGCATTGGCGTCCCGCGTGACGACAACGCCCTGAGGTTCGCGCTCGACGACGCGATCGTGGCGCACGAGAAGAACGGCGACTGGCGCAAGGCCTACGACGCGACTCTCGGTCTCTCCGGCCGCAAGCCCGCGCCCGCCCCGGCCGTCGACCGCTATCCGGCGAACTGAGGGAGCCGACATGGACGTACTCACCGAGAACTTCTCCCTGTACGGCGAGGGCTTCCTCGGCACGGTCGAGCTGACGGTCTACGCCTCACTGCTCGCCCTGGCGCTCGGGTTCGTGATGGCCTCCTGCCGGGTGGCGCCCGTACGGTCCCTGCGGGCCCTCGGCACCGTATGGGTCACCGTGCTCCGCAACACTCCGCTGACGCTGCTCTTCTTCGCGGTCCTGCTGGGCCTGCCGCGCTTCGGGCTCGTGCTGCCGTTCCAGCTCTTCGCCGTACTCGCCCTCGGCTGCTACACCTCCGCGTTCATCTGCGAGGTGCTGCGCTCGGGCATCAACACCGTGCCCAAAGGGCAGGGCGAGGCGGCCCGCGGTCTCGGGATGACCTTCGGCCAGACGCTCGGCGCCGTGATCCTGCCTCAGGCGTTCCGTTCCGTCATCCCGCCCATCGGCTCCACGCTGATCGCCCTCGCCAAGAACTCGGCGATCGCGGGCGCGTTCAGCGTCACCGAACTGCTCGGCACCTACAAGACGCTCAACGAGCTGGGCTTCAGCATCATCTGGACCTTTGTGTGGATCGCCGTCGGCTATCTGATCATCACGCTCTCCATCAGCGCGCTGTTCAATGTGCTGGAGAAGCGCTGGGGGATCGCCCGGTGAGGCCGGTGAGGCCGACAAGCCCGGTCGGCCCGATGGGCCCGCTGAGGCCCACAGGTGCCAGGGAGCCGGTGGGCGTGGTGAGTCCGGCGCGACCGGTGGCCGAGTCGACGGCCCTCTACGACATCCCCGGGCCCAGGACCCGCAGACGCCACCGGCTCTACGGTGTCGTCTCGACGGCGGCGATCGTCCTGCTGCTCGGCTGGGTGGTCCAACTGCTCTTCGCCACCGGTCAGTTCAGCGCCACGAAATGGCGGCCCTTCGAGTACCGGGGCATTCAGGAGCTGTTGCTGCGCGGCCTCGGCAACACCCTCGCGGCGTTCGTCTGCGCGGCGGTGCTCTCGGTCGCGCTCGGCGGTGTGCTCGCCTGCGGCCGGCTCTCCGAGCACCGTCCGGTACGGTGGCTCGCCACCGCGCCGGTCGAGTTCTTCCGCGCCATGCCCGTACTGGTGATGATCTTCTTCATCTTCGTGGCGCTCCAGGTGCGGGCCCTGCCCGCGCTGGTGGCGGGTCTGACGCTCTACAACGGCTCCGTGCTCGCCGAGGTGTTCCGTACCGGAGTCAACTCGGTCGAGCGCGGTCAGCGGGAGGCGGCGTACGCGCTCGGCATGCGCAAGACGCAGGTCATGACGTACGTGCTGGTGCCGCAGGCGGTCCGCGCCATGCTGCCCACGATCATCAGCCAGTTGGTGGTCGCTCTCAAGGACACATCACTCGGTTATCTCATTACCTATGAGGAGTTCCTCCATGCCGGAAAGCTCATCGCGTCGAATCTCGACTACGATTTGCCGTTCATCCCCGTGGTGATGGTGATTTCACCGATCTACATCGGGATGTGCATGCTGCTCTCGTGGTTCGCCCATCGGCTCGCCGCCCGCCGGCGGCGCGGACCGGGAGCGCAGACCATGGGCGCGGTCCCGGCCGAACCGGGGACGCTGCTGCCGGACGGGCGGTAGCTCAAGGGCAGTGGCCCGTCCGGCAGCAGCCGGAGATCACTTCTCGGACGGGAAGAAGGTCAGCTGCGTGCCGGTCGGGTGGCGCCCACGACGCTCGGCGGTGGCGCCCACGACGCTCGGCGGTGGCGCCCACGACGCTCGGTCCCTGCCGCTCTGCGCGATGCCCGGCCGGTTCCGCTCGGCACGGCGCTCGGTCCGTGCCGCTCAGTCGGCGACAGGCACGGGCTGCTGGGCCGCCCTGGTCACATCGGCGACCAGCTCCACCACATCGGGGCCGTACGCCTGTGAGTTGACCACCTTCAGCAGCAGACAGAACGCGCTGCCGCCGTACTTGCGGGCCAGCTTCTCGTGATGGCGGGCCAGATAGCGCGAGGCGGCCTGATTGGTGATGGCGCGCTGGCCGCAGAAGAGGAAGACCGGCCGCTCTCCCTCCCCGGCGGTCAGCCGCGCCAGCAGGACATACTCCGCGACACCCGGCTCCGCGAGATAGCGCTCCGGGCCGATCTGGAACGCGCCGCGCTCGGCCTTGGGCTCGGGCTCGGTGTTGACCTTGACACCGGGCAGCAGCGAACCGAGATGCGCGGCCATCCGGCGGTTCGACGCGGGACCGCCCACACAGAACTCCGTACGCTCACCGAAGCCCTGGCGCGCGATGTCGTGCTGGACGATCTCGGCGTGTGCGCCGCAGTCCTTGATCAGGGCGGACAGCTCCAGCAGCGCGAAGACGTCATGGCGGTGGACCGCACCGTCACCGCCCGCCTCGCGATTGACGACGAGCAGACACTCCGAGTTTCCGGGCAGCCCGAAGAACGCCTGCTTACGGCGGAGTCTGCGGCGCCAGAGATAGGTACGGGCGAGCCAGCCCAGAGAGGCGCTGACGCCCGCGGCGATCACACCGAGCACGATGTTGCGTATGTCGTCAGTCATGGGCGCGCATCGTATAGGCACGGCGCGAACATTGTTCGAGACGGTCCTGACGGCACGGGCACGCTGAAGTTAGGCTGCCCGGACTGTCCTTGACTGGAGGTACGGATGCGTCGCTCCGCCGCGCGGAATGTTTCGGCTGTGGCCGTTGCCGTCGCCCTGCTCTCGGCCTGTGCCCAGGCACTGCCGTCATCAGTGGCGACCACACCTCGTCCACCGGAGAAAACGCCGGTGGCGGCGGGATACGGAGGAGCGGTCGCGAGCGTCGACGCGGATGCCTCGGCCGCCGGGATCGAGGTGCTCAGACAGGGCGGCAACGCCGTGGACGCGGCCGTGGCCACCGCCGCCGCGCTCGGCGTCACCGAGCCGTACTCGGCGGGCATCGGCGGGGGCGGGG